>CAYYZC010000098.1:5354-9760 GCA_964475605.1 uncultured Chelativorans sp. | reverse complement strand
AGCTCGGCATGCTCGGCAAGCGCGCGCCCGGCGAAGATGCAGACCATGATCTGCGGCCAGACCATGCCGGCGCTGAGCGTCTTAGGCAGGCCGCCGCCCGCCGCCGCCATCTCCGCCAGCGGAAAGGCTGCCGCAAGCAAGGCTGCCGCGACGGGGGCAACCGGTAGCATCAGCCAATGGGCGGCGGCGAAGCGTGGCATGACGCAGGCGATCACGACGAGGACGAGAAACGCCAGCGCGGCGAGCAGTGAGACGAGACCGAGCGAGCTGCCCCAGGCAAGCAGGTAGAAGACGAGCGAGAGCGCAAGGCAGAGCAGATAGGCCCGCAGGCGGAACATGCCCGCAAGCACGAAGTCCCCGGCCGGCGCGTCTTCCAGCGGCGGCCCGCTTGCGGCGCGGAGCGTCATTCAGCCGCTGGCAGTTGCTGCTGCTGCTTCATCTTGATGCGCTCGAGCGGCTGGATATTGGCGCTCGGCGTCAGTTCCTGGAACGACAGCACCGGCAGATTGGGGAAATCGCGCTCGACGATCTTGCGCATGAAGCGCCGGATGTCCATCGGTGCCAGGATGACCGGCGGCTGGCTCGACGTGCCGACATTGCCGACGACCCCCTTCATGCTCTCGATGAGCTCGCGATGGATGTCGGGCGAGAGCGCCAGATAGGAGGCGCCGCTGGTCTGGCGGATCGCGCCGCGCACGGCGTCCTCGATCTCCTTGGAGACGAGATAGGCCGGGATGATGTTCTGCCCGCCGGAGAATTTGTGGGTGATGTAGCGGCTGAGCGCGCCGCGGACATATTCTGACAGCACGATCGGGTCCTTCTCGCGCTGCCCCCATGTCACCAGCGCCTCGAGCACGGTGCGCATGTCGCGGATCGATATCTCCTCGCCGACCAGCCGCTGCAGCACGTCGGTGATGGTGGTGATCGGCAGCAGGCGCGTCACCTCGCGGACGAGCTCGGCGAAATTCTTCTGCATCTGGTTCATCAGGAACATGGTTTCCTGGACGCCGATGAACTCGGCGGCATGAGCCTTGAGGATATGCGCCAGATGGAAGGTCAGCATGCTGGAAAGCGTCATCACCTGCATGCCGGCGCGCTCGATCGTCGGCAGGTGCTCCGAGCTGACCCACAGGCTCGGCGTGTTGGGCAGGAAGTCCGCTCCGCGCTCGAACGGGATGTTGAACATCGCCAGGTTGGCTTCCGTCTCCCGCACGATCAGGAAACCCGGCCGCGCCTGGCCCGCGGCGACCGGGATCTCGTTGACCAGCACCCGGTATTCGCCCTCCTTCAGGTTCTCGTTGAGCCTGAGATGGATGCCGGGGAAGGGCACGCCGAGATCGAAATAGAGCGCCCGGCGGACCCGCGCGACCTCGCGGTCCAGCTTCTCCGGCCGGATCGAGTTGCGAACGCTCGCCGCGATGTCGACGATGAGCGGCACCGTGAGCGCGAAATTGACCTGCTCGACGGGCGAGCTGTCGAACTCGTCCTCGTCGGGAAAGCGCGGTGCGGTGCCTTCCGGCGCGAGCGCGGGCGCCAGGGCCGGCATCTGCGACGAGCGCTGGCTTTCGCTGCGCCTCGTGCGCTGGCGTGCGATGAAGAAGCCGCCGGCGCCGGAGATCGCCGCCAGCGCCAGGAAGATAAGGGTCGGAAAGCCCGGTATGAGGGCGAAGATGACGAGGATGCTGGCCGTCACCATCAGCCCCTTGGGCTGGTTGACGAGCTGGCCGGCAATGTCGGTGCCGAGATCCATGCTCTCTTCGGTGGCGACCCTCGTGACGATGAAGCCGGCGGTGATGGAGACGAACAGCGCCGGGATCTGTGCGATCAGGCCGTCGCCGATGGTCAGCAGCGCATAGAGATGGAGCGCCTCGCCGGCGTCCAGCCCGCGCTGGAACATGCCGATGCTGATGCCGCCGACCAGGTTGACGGCGATGATGATGAGGCCGGCGATCGCATCGCCCTTGACGAATTTCATGGCGCCGTCCATGGCGCCGTAGAGCTGGCTCTCCTGCTCCAGCTTGTTGCGCCGGCGCTTGGCCTCGTCGAGCTCGATCATGCCGGCGCGCATGTCGGAATCGATCGACATCTGCTTGCCCGGCATGGCGTCGAGCGAGAAGCGTGCCGAGACCTCGGCGACGCGCTCGGAACCCTTGGTGATGACCATGAAATTGACGATGGTCAGGATCAGGAACACCACCATGCCGACGATCAGATTGCCGCCGACGACGAACTTGCCGAACGTCTCGACGATCTCGCCGGCGTCCCCCTGCAGGAGGATCAGCCGGGTCGTGGTGATCGACAGCGCCAGGCGGAACAGCGTCGTCAGCAGCAACATCGAGGGAAAGGCCGAGAGCTGCGTGACCTCGGAGAGGTAGACCGCCGCCATGAGCAGGATCACCGTCAGCGTCAGATTGATGGCGATCAGGAGGTCGACGAGCGGCGTCGGCAGCGGCAGGATCATCATGAAGATGATGCAGACCAGGATGAACGCCAGCAGAAGGTCGTTCCGTTTGGCGAGGGTCACCAGAAAACGCTGCATGCCAAGTCCTTGGGTCGCCGCGATTATTCAGCGCCGGCAGAAAGGATCCAAGGAGCGGGAAGCGCTATTGTGTGTTGCCCAAGAGCGCGCGGCCCAAACCGCCCCGTCGAAACTATAGCGCGGAGCGCACCACGCCTTCAATCGGTTGATTGACTTCTTTCGCAGCTATGATTACCGCGGCTGCGAATCGGTCGGATATCCACCGGTCTATACCTCGACCCGCACCCTGGCGCCGTTGGTCGGCAGGACGCTGGTCGAATTCAGCGCATCCGGCTCGATGCGGGCGATCAGCGAGACGATCTCGCTGAGGGCGGTCACGAGGCCGAAGGCGGCCTGCCTGATCCGGTTCTCGCGCATCTCGTCGGTGGCCCGCGACTGGCGCACGGAAGCATCCTCGATCTTCTCCATCGCCGCGCGTTCCGCTTCCTGGAGGTTCTCGTAGATCTTCTCGAACTCGCGCTCGATGCCCTTGTCGCGGTTCGCGTTCCGGTTCGTCTCGACCATATGCGTGGTGTTGAAGAAGGCGGTGGCGCGGATGATCATCGCGAGCGCCAGAACGGTGGACGACTCGAGCTCCACGAGCGCCTGCCCATGCGCCTCGCGATAACCCTCCAGCCGGGCGGCGAGGTCCTGGGTCTCGGCCTGGAGGGCGGCGGCATTGCTCTCGGAGAACTGGTTGCGGGCGGCTTCCGTCCGCGGCCCTTCGAGGAAATCATCGAGCTGCTGCCGGGCGCCCTCCGCCTGACTGCGCTTATCGGCGAGCACCGCGGCGATCTCCTCGGCCTCCGGCGTGTCGGGCTCGACGGCAGCGAGCTGGGCTTCCAGGGCCGCGACCTGCCGGTCCAGGCTGTCGATGCGGGCATTGGCGAGCTCGATGTCGATCGCCTCGCGCGCCGTCAATGCCGACGCCAGCCCGGCCTCCGCCTGGGCCAACAGATCCGCGTAGAATGCCTTTACCGCCGGGGGGAGATCGGGGTTGCCGGCAAGTATCGTTTCGATCTGTTCGATCTGGTTCTTATGCGCCTGTATCTCCGAATTTTTGGCGTTGCGCTCGGCAAGCAGCCCTTCGGTCTCCTCCTTGACCTGGGCGAGGTTCTGTTCCGCCGTGGCGACCGCCTGCGCATGCCGCTCGACCGTGTTGGCCAGCGCCTCCAGGTCATAGGCGTAGAGGGCAGCGGCGAGGCCGGCGAGGCGGCCGATCGCGCTGCTCTTGCGGCTCTCGTCGATGCTCTGCTCCAGATTGAGCGATGCCTGGGCGAGCAAGACGGCAAGGTCTCCCGAGGCATTCGGCATCCGGATCCCGAGCAGCGCCAGGCTGGAGGAGGTGGAGGACGTGTTGATCTGCCAGAGCGGCGTATAGGCCTGGCCCGCTTCGGTTTCCGCGGTGCCGGTCGTGCCGGCGAGCCCTTCGGCCGGCAGCGACGAGGTTTGGGGACCGACTGGATTGATCGTCGTCATGATGGGAAATTCCGCTTGCCTGTTTCGCCCAGACTACCCACGGTCGCAGGCGGCGTTGTGCCTTATGTGACTAGCGCAGCTCTATCCGCGCCCGTTTTCCGGCCGCCGTCTGCTGCGCCAGCCGGTCGCCGGCCCGAAGCTCCTCGGCAAGCGCTTCCACCTCCTCCTGCAGCATGGTGACGAGGACGCCGAGCGTGACGAAGAAGGCGGAGATCGCCTCGAGCAGTTTGGAACGGTCCTTCGACTTGCGCAGCAGCTTCATCAGCCGCGCGACCTGCTTCCTGGTGAAGCCGAGATTGGCGAGATATTCCAGCATCTCGATCTCGTTTTGCGTGAGCTTTCCACCCGGCGCGAGCTGCTGGACGAAGGCCTTGGCTTCCGGCTGCTGGATGGGGCGGGGAGGGGGCCA
>CAYYZC010000098.1:3277-5254 GCA_964475605.1 uncultured Chelativorans sp. | reverse complement strand
TCTGCGGTGCGGAGAGGGGCGGGCCGGTGCCGTCGCCGGCGATGTTGCGGCCGATCTCGCGGATGAGGTCGAGCTGCGCGGAAAGCAGCGTGCCGACCGGCGCGAGCAGGTCCATGGCCTATCCGCCCGATCGGGGAGGTGCGCGCCTGAGGCCGATGGCGACACGCATCTTGTCAGCCTCCTCGACCATACGGGCCGGGATCGCGGCGTCGGCGAGCCGGTCGAACTGCGCGATCTCGCGTGCCGCCGCCTCGACGTCGTCCCGGTGGAGGGCCAGCTCGACGGCGTGAAAGGCCGGAACCGCCCAATCCGGCCGGATTCGTGCCGCCGCGGCGAAGCAGAGGGCCGCACCGTCCAGCTCCCCGCGCAGCCGCAGGCAGACGCCGAGCCCGACCCAGTAGTCGGCGACGCCGGTCTCCGACGCGCACAATGCCCGGAACAGCGGTTCGGCGCGATCGGGCCGCCCGATCGAGAACCAGCGATGCGCGCGGGCATAGATGAGCTCCAGCGCCGCGCGGGGCAGGCCGAGCGCCTCGCCGACCGTCTTTCCCTCGCGCAACTCGCGGAAGAAGGCGGCGCCGTCTACGCCGACCTCGCCGAGCATCTCCCGGCAATAGGCCTCCAGAAGGCCGGCATCCTGCGGATCGAGATCGAACATCCGGGCCAGCGCGGCGTCGCCGTCTCGGCCCCGATCATCCATGCCTGCGGTGTCGTTCACGGCCGTGCCCATGCTCATGTCGCGGATGACGCGCTATGACGCCATGGCGGCGGTGAGGCGCTCGCGCAGTTGCGCGGCTTCGCCCGCGATGAGCTCGTCCCCGGCCGCGGTCGCATGGCGCTCCGCATCGGCCAGGTCCTCCGTGGCTTCCTCGAACGCCCCGATCATCATGCAGCTCCGCCCCGAGAGCAGGTAGCCGCGCGGATCGGCCGGCGCGAGCGCGATGACCGCAGAGGCGGCCTGGAGCGCGACATGGTGCTCGCCGAGCATGCTGGCGCAATTGGAGAGCCCGACCTGGAAATCGACGTTCAGCGGCTCGCACAGCACCAGGCTGACATAGACGCGCAGGGCCTCGGCGGGTGCGCCGCGGGCGATGTGGTTCTTTGCGACGCTAAGGCCGATCGCAAGCTGCTCGGAGGTCAGGCCGAGATCCTTGCCGAGCCCTCCGTTCACGAACCGGTTGAAGACATCGTTCGGCGGCGTGTCGTCGACGGCCTCGACCGGCGTTCCGGTCTCTCTTTCCCTGAGCATGGTCACGACGCGGCTCCCCCTTGATTCCGATGCGGTTTCAATATGTTCACGGTCTGAAGATGACTGCAGGCTCAGTGGAAGTCGACGTAGCAACACTATGTCCAATTCCCTGCACATCCACAAGCTTCATCTCGCCGCTATAGTATTCGATCGACTGGACGACATTCTCGATCTTTCTGATCAGCCGCTCGATCTTTGCGGCATAGCCATGGGTGGCACGCACGGCGAGGACGACCTGGCTGTCGGAGACCGGTTTCAGATAGACGGCGGCCTCCGACTGGACCAGGAAGCCGAGATTGGTCTTCAGCACGCGGCGGATCTGGGCTTGCCGCCGCGCCTCGTCGCGTGCCAGACGGCCCGCCGATCCCTCGATGATCAGGCGGCCGCGGCCGTCGTCGACAAGGTCGAGCGCGATGCTTTCGACGCGCATCTGTACGCGCCCGGGATCGGTGAAGCGCGGCGGCTGCAGGCCCAGTTTCTCCCACAGCGCGCCGATCGTCTTCTGGAAGGCGGCGTGATCGCGGTCCATCCGCCTCACACCTTGGTCAGGGCCCGCATGGCCTCGACCTCGGCCTCCCTCATCTCCTTGATGAAGTTGATGATCTGCTTGATCATGTCGTTCATCGACTCCTGCATGTCCTTCTTCATGTCCGCGGTCTGCTGCGCATATTGCGCCTCGGCCGCATCGCGCGACCCTTCGGCCTCGGCTTCCTTGGCCTCGGCCTGCA
>CAYYZC010000098.1:0-3177 GCA_964475605.1 uncultured Chelativorans sp. | reverse complement strand
TTCGAAGGCGGCCAGCGCGATCCGCAGCTTTTCCGGCGTATCGACATCGCCCGGCACCAGCTTCGCGGTCGAGGCGAGGAAAGCTCCCTTCTCGACATCCGGCAGCCGGTCCAGCACCGCCTGGATGCCCGCCTGGACCGCCTCGGCCTGCTTCTTGTCGACCTTCAGCGTCTGCGTGTCCTGATTGTAGAAGGAGGTCGGGATGAGGTTCGGGTTGATTTCGACCATCGGTCGTCTCCATTGATTTGAAAGGCCGGCGGGATCCGGCCGATCAGCCGGTGAACCGGGCGCGGCTCAGCGTGTTGCCGCGATCGGACATCGCGTCGGTGATCTCGTCGAGGATCGCGTTGAAGCGGTCGCTCGCAGCCATGAGGCGGGACAGCGCCTGGTCGATGAAATCGTCCAGCATCTGCATCATCGCTTCGTATCTCTTGGCGTCCGCCTCGAGCTCCTTGGCTTCCGCGGTGAGCGTCGTCGCCTCGGCGGTGATCACGCTCTTGCCGATGTCGGCGCCGGCGCTGCCGGCGGCGATCGTCGCTTCCGTCGTCGCGGTGGCGCGCTCCGCGATCCTGGCGCTCTGGCTCATGGCGCTGCCGGTCTGGCGCAGCGTGCTCATGAAGGCGTCCTTCGCGGCCATCGCGGCCTGCTTGGCGACGTTGGCTGCGGTCTCGCCCGCCTTGTAGGCCGCCTGGCCCGCCTTCATGCCGGTGCTTACGGCGGTCTTGGCGGCACCGACGACGCTGGCGCCGCCGCTGACCACCGCGGCCAGGATGCCGATAACGGCGAGGCTGATCCTGAAGCCCATGTCGGCCTTGGCGATCTCCTCCTCGCTGGCGCCGGCCAGCTTGGCGATGTTGCCCGCTATGCCATGGCCGGTCGCCATCTGCACGGTCGAGTCGATCGCCATGATCAGCGCCGTCGTCGCGGCGACGACCAGCGCGGCGCCGACCACGGCGCCGACGCCCGTGGCGATGAGGACGGCGGCGGCGACGATGGCCAGGATCGCGCCGAGCCATTCGAAGGCTAGCTTGATCTTGTCGATCAGCGACCCGCTCTTGCGCTTCTCCTCCGCCTCTTCCATCTTGCGCTGGGCCTCTTCCAGCTTGGCTTCCTTTTCCTTGAGCTGGGCCTTCTTGGCCTCCTGGTCGGTGTTGATCTTCTTCTTCTGGCTCGTCGCCTCGCTGTCGCGCATCGCGACGGCGACCTGGACCAGCAGCACCTCGGTATCGGAATTGGCGCTGCCCGAGATGAAGGCGCTGAGGCTCGCCAGGGCCGCGCTCGCATTGCCGTCAGACTTTCCGGTCGGCGGAAGCTCGCCATTGTCGCCGCCCGAACCCTTGCCGACCTTTCCCGCCTTGGGATCGAGTTTCAGGTCCTTGCTGTACTGGTCCGTGTTGATGGTTGGCAGATTGTCGGTGCGGATCGTGCTCATGGTGATCTGTCCCTCTTTGCTTGAGGTCTGCCGCGTCGCGGCCGGGTTGAATTTGTCCGGGTCGGGTGGAGCGGCGGCTCAGTGCTTCAGGCGCTGTCCCGCCGCTGCGATCTCGGGGATCTCGAGCATCTTCAGGGCCTCCTGAAGATTGCCGGGCTCGCCCTTGCCCTCCTGCGCGAATTCCTTCGCCATATCGAAGGCCGAATAGGCCTCGTCATACTCCTTGGCCGCGAGCAGGCACTCGCCGAGCCGCAGATAGCCGATCGGATTGGTGGCATCGAGCGCCAGGAACTGCAGATACATCTGGGCGGCCTTGAACAGCTCGCCGCGCGTCTGGCAGAGGACGCCGAGAGAATAGTTCACGCGCTCGTCATAGGGATCGAGCTGGTTCAGCCGCAAAAGCACGTCGGCCGCCTTGTCGAGCTGGCCGACCTGGATCAGCCGGCATCCCATTTCGAGCAGCGCGTTGCGTTGCTCTTTGGTGATGCCGAGCGCGTCGGCGAGCGTCGTTCCGTCGCTCGTGATCTCAAGGAGACGGCGCGATTCCTCGTCGAGTTCGGGCAGGGCCTCCTGCATCATGCGCTGAGCGAACTCGGCCGCGTTCTGCATCGTCGCCCTGTCCTGGAAGGGTCCGTCTAGTATCGACATTGGCTTTCCCTCTCTTGCCTGTTGACCGGACGATAGCGCGGGCCGGAAAGTCTTCTGTACCGAAGATGACAGGAACGGGCCGTCGGCGCCTATTCGGGCTCTTCGCGCCCGCTCTCGCCGTGGCGGAGATAGGAATCGAGCGCGTCGCGGACGCGTGCCGTGTCGCCGGTCTCGAACAGGCAGCGCGTCTTGAGATAGCGGCGCATGCGCTGGCGGGTCGTCAGCCGGTAGCTGCCGAAGCGCTCGATCGGATCGATGCGGTCGAGCAGGTCGAGCGATTCCAGCGCCTCGTGCCATTGACCGTCGGCAAAGCGCAGGACGGCGCGTGCGAGATGGACCTCCTGGCTGCCATCGCCGGCGAGCAGCATCGCATCCGCCAGTGCGCGCGCCTTGTGCACATAGCCGTGCCGGAGCAGGACGAAGATGTTGAGAAGCAGGAAGTCGCGCTGCATGCCCGACAGCGGCGAGCAGTTCCTGCCGATCGAAGGGAGCTGTGGCGCGCGGTTCATCCGCGCAGCAGCATGGCGAGCGCGGCGCGGACCTCGGCGTCCATGCCGTCATCGGCGCGAAGCACGCCGGCGGCGGCCGCGAAGACCGCCGAACCCTCCGCCGCCGTCGCCGCCTTCTCGGAGAAGAACCGGACGAGCTCCTGGCGGACCCCGGTCAGCACCGCGGGATGGAGAAGATCCGGATCGACCCTTGCCGGCTGGAGCATGTCGGGCAGCCGCTCGTCGAGCGAGGGCCGCAGCAGGATGGTGTCGAGCGGACGCGGCGCGGGCAGGAAGGCCGGCGCCGCCTTTCCTTCGTCCGGCAGGTGGAACTCGTCGCCGATGTTCCACTTGCTGATCCGCTCGACGCCGACGTCGAAATTCTTGATCCGCATGGCCTGCACCCGCCCCTGGCGCTCGCTAGGAAGCGCGCGCGATGCTCGCGATGATGTCCGCCATCTTGGACAGCGCGTTGTTGGCCAGCTCGAAATGGCGGTTGCGCTGCTTGTCCATGGAGTTGATGTCGTTCATCTTGATCTGGCTGTTCTGGTTGATCAGCGTCACCTTCTCGGAAAGCCGGGTGCCGAAGGTGCTCCACTGCGTGTGGCT
>CAYYZC010000097.1:0-9828 GCA_964475605.1 uncultured Chelativorans sp. | reverse complement strand
ATGTCCGCCCCGAAGACACGCAGGCCACGGTTCGACCTATGGCCTGAACGGCTCCAGACGATCGAGGAAGCGCTGCTTCTCCGGCTCGGGTAGGAAGGCGGCCTTGAACCCGTTCTCGACGATCCTGTAGATCTGGCCATGGTCGAGCCCGAGCTCGCGCACGCAGGCCTTCAGCACGTCGTTCATATAGGCGCCGAAATAGGACGGGTCGTCGGTGTTGGCCGTCACCATGACGCCGGCCTCGAGAAGCCGGCGCAGATTGTGCGCGGCAAGCTCCGGGAAGACGGCGAGCCGCACATTGGCGACCGGGCAGACCGTCAGCGGGATACCTTCCGCCGCCAGCCGCGCGACGAGGTCCGGGTCGTCGCCCGCCCGCACGCCGTGATCGACCCGGTCGACCTTGAGCAGCTCGAGCGTGTCGCGCACGAATTCGGCCGGCCCCTCCTCGCCCGCATGGGCGACGACGCGGAAGCCGAGCTCGCGGCAGCGCGCGAAGACGCGCTCGAATTTCTCCGGCGGATTGGGCCGCTCCGCGCCACCCAGGCCAAAGCCGAGGATCTCGTCGCGCCATTCGCTGGCCAGTAAGGTGTCGAGGACCGCGAAGGCCTCGTCTTCGGGCAGATGGCGCTGGAAGAGCAGGATCAGCCCGACGCTCATGCCGAGGTCGCGGCGGGCGCGAGCGATCGCATCCATGACGCCGGACATGAAGGTCGCAAAGGGGATCTCGCGCCGGAGATGGCCTTGCGGGCTGAGGAAGAGCTCGGCATGGACGACATTGTCGGCATGGGCGCGCTCCAGATAGGCGAAGGTCACGTCATCGAAATCCCGCCTCGTCACCATGACCGACAGGCCGAGATAAAAGACGTCCAGGAACTCCTTCAGGTCGCGGAACTGATAGGCCTTCCTCGCCTCCGCCGCATCCGTCCAGGGCAGGTCGACGCCGTTGCGCTTCCCCATGGCGATCATCATCTCCGGCTCCAGCGAGCCTTCGATATGCATGTGGAGCTCCGCCTTGGGCATCGCCTCCACGGCGTCGAAAATGGTCTTCATGGGCGGCTCCTGACCGAAATATCTAGACGACCGGTCTACTATAGGACTATGTTTCACCACCGGTCAATCAAGGCGGCCGGCACGGGAGCGGGCGATGATGCCCGCCGATTCAAGGAACAGGAGAATGCAATGAGGGCAGTTTTGCTCGAGAACAAGGACAGCCCATTCAGAGCATATGTCGGAGAGGCCGAAGCCATTGCCGGTGCCGATACGGTCCTTGACGTCGAATATTCGTCCTTGAACTACAAGGACGCGCTTGCCCTCACCAACTCCTCCCCGGTGGTCCGGTCCTGGCCGATGGTGGCGGGAATCGACGGCGCAGGCACCGTCGCCCGCAGCGGCAATGCCGAACTCTCCCCCGGCGACCGGGCGGTGATCACCGGCTGGGGGCTGGGCGAGACGCGCTGGGGATGCCTTGCCGACCAGGTCGGGGTCGATGCCGACTGGCCAGTGAAGCTGCCGGCAGGGTTGTCGACCAAAGACGCGATGGCGGTCGGCACGGCGGGACTGACGGCGATGCTGTGCGTAACGGCGCTGGAGAGCCACGGAGTGAAGCCCGCAGACGGGCCGGTCCTCGTCACCGGCGCTTCGGGCGGCGTCGGCGGAATGGCGCTTATGTTCCTGAAATCGCTTGGATTCGAAACCGTCGCCTCGACCGGCCGCGTCGAGCAGGCGGACTATCTCAAATCGCTCGGGGCCTCCGATGTCATCGACCGCAACGAGTTGTCGGCGGCCGGCAAGCCGCTCCAGAAGGAGCGCTGGGCCGGCGTCGTCGACAGCGTCGGCAGCCATACGCTCGCCAATGCCTGCGCGCAGACGCGCTATGGCGGCATCGTGGCGGCCTGCGGCCTCGCCCAGGGCATGGATTTTCCGGCAAGCCTGGCGCCCTTCATCCTGCGCGGCGTGACGCTGGCCGGCATCGATTCGGTCATGGCGCCGCCGGCGCGGCGGAAGGAGGCCTGGGAGAAGGTCGCCCGGCATCTCGATCGCGGCGCCGTCGAGGCGATGACGCGAATCATCGGGCTCGACGAGGTTTTCGACGCCGCCAGGGATCTGCTCGCCGGCAAGGTGCGCGGGCGCCTGATCGTCGATGTCCGCAAATGAGCGGCGTCGCGGATTGACAGTTTGTAGTCGACCGGTCTAATAGTAATGTCATGGATGCCGCTCTCAAACACAGCACCAAAAGCCAGGCCCGCGGCGAGACGCGGGCCCGCCTGGTCCAGATCGGGACCGAGATCCTGTCGGAGAAGGGGTTCAGCAGCACCGGGCTCGAGGAGATCCTCGACAAGGCAGGCGTGCCCAAGGGCTCCTTCTATTACTATTTCGAGAGCAAGGCGAAGTTCGGCTTCGCCGTCATCGACAATTACGATTATCTGTGGGCGCAGAAGCTGACGCGTCTTTTGCGGGATCCGGCCGTCGCGCCGCTCCGGCGCATCGACAACTATATCGCCGAGGGCATTCGCGGGCTCGAGAAATACGCCTTCCGCCGCGGCTGCCTGATCGGCAATATGGGTCAGGAGATGCCGGCGCTCGACGAAGCGTTTCGTGACCGGATCCTCAAAGTGTTCAGTTCCTGGGCCGGACAGCTCGCCATCTGCCTGCGCGAGGCGCGCGAGGCTGGCGAGCTGCGCGACGACATCGACATCGACGATGCGGCGCAATTCTTCTGGTTCGCCTGGGAAGGCGCGATCCTCCAGGCCAAGCTGGAGCAGTCGGTCGAGCCGATCGAGCGTTTCCGCTCGATCATGTTCAAGACAGTGCTTTCGGGGAACTGCTGAGATGCACGAGCGCTCTCTCCCGCCCCGTCGAGACCGGATCGCTCGCAAAGGAGGCCAGGGATGAGCGCGCACCGGCTCGATCCGCTGATGGCGCCGCGTTCCGTCGCCGTCCTCGGCGCCTCGCCTCGCGAGGGCGCGCTCGGCAATACCGTGGTGCGCAACCTGATCCGGTTCGGCTTCTCAGGAAAGATCTTTCCCGTCCACCCGACCGCCACCGAGGTCTGCGGCATCGCAGCCAGTCCCGACATCGCCTCGATCGAGAGCGTACCCGATTGCGCCGTGGTCTGCCTCTCGGCCGACAAGGTCGTGCCGGCGCTCGAAGAGGCGGGCCGCAAGGGCGTGAGGGCGGCCGTCATCTTCGCCAGCGGCTTTGCCGAAGCCGGCCCCGAAGGCGTCGCCCTGCAAGCCGCGCTGCAGAAGCTCGCCGAGCGCACCGGAATGGCGATCTGCGGCCCCAACTGCCTCGGTCTCGCCAATATCGGCGATGGCATCTCGCTCTACAGCGCGGCGATCCCCGAGACGCTTTCGACCGGCGATGTCGCGGTGCTGTCGCACTCCGGCTCGGGCTGCATCGTGCTCAGCAATCTCGGCCGCTTCGGCGTCAGCCATATGGTCTCGATCGGCAATGGCGCCGTAGTCGATGTGCACGACTATCTCGACTATCTGGCCGACGAACCGGCAACCAGGATCGCCGCGCTCTTCATCGAGACGGTGCGCGATCCGCGAGCCTTCGCGGCGGCCGTGGCACGCATGCGCCGGGCCGGCAAGCATGTCGTGGCGCTCAAGGTCGGCCGGTCCGAAAAGGGCGCGGCAGCCTCGGCTGCCCATACCGGCTCGCTTTCTGGCGCCAGTGCCGTCTATGACGATTTCTTCGTCGGCTGCGGCGTGATCGCGGTCGAGGATATCGACGAGCTGGCCGAGGCGATCGTGCTGATGCGCGGCTTCGCCGGCAAGGATTTCCAGCCTGCCGGCAAGGGCGTCGCCATCCTCAATGTCAGCGGCGGCGAGATCGCGCTGACCTGCGACGTCGCCCAGCGCATCGACCTCGAGCTTCCGGCTCTTTCCGACACCACGCGCCAAAATCTCCAGCGCATCCTCCCGGGCTTTGCCACCGTCTCCAACCCGCTCGACGCGACGGGCGTGGCGGTGTTCGACATGGAGATGTACGGCGCATCGATCCGGGCGCTCGCCGATGACGAGAATGTCGCCCTGGTCGCGGTGTCGCAGGATTGCCCCGCGGGGCTCGGCAAGCACCAGGCCGCAACCTACCGCGCGATGGCCGAGACCGTCGCCGCGCTCGCCCCCACGCTGCCGAAGCCGGTGATCTTCTACAGCAATGTCGCGGGCGGCCTGCATCCGCAGGTCGCCGCGCCGCTGGAAGCGGCCGGCGTTCCGGTGCTCCAGGGCGCGCGCGCCAGCCTGCTCGCCATGCGCCGCCTGCTCGATGCATCGGTCGGCCGGGAACAGTCCGCGGCCCCTGCCCGGCCGGTCGCACGCGACCCGAGATGGAGCGCGCGGCTCGCCGCCGGCGAGGCGCTGACCGAGCGTGAATCGAAGGAATTCCTGGCCCAGGCGGGACTGCCGGTGACGCGTGAGACGCTCGCCGGCTCGCCCGGGGAAGCGCGCAAGGCGGCGGATGCGATCGGCTATCCCGTCGTGCTCAAGATCGAGTCGCCGGACCTGCCGCACAAGAGCGATGTCGGCGGCGTGCGCATCGGGCTCGATGACGGCGACGCGGTCGAGGCCGCCTACGCCGCCATCATGGCCGATGTCCGCCGCCAGGCGCCGCAGGCGCGCCTCAACGGCGTGCTCGTCCAGGAGATGGTGACGTCAGGCGTCGAGATCATCGTCGGCGTCAGCCGCGATCCGACCTTCGGCATGACGGTCGTCGTCGGGGCCGGCGGCGTGCTGGTCGAGCTGATGCGCGACAGCGCGCTCGCCATCGCCCCGGTCAGCGAGGAGCGGGCGGCCGAGATGGTCGCCTCCACCCGCGCGGCAAAGCTGCTCGACGGCTATCGCGGCGCCCCGCCGGCCGACAGGAAGGCGCTTCATCGGCTGCTGTCGGACCTTTCGGCGCTCGCTGTCGCCTATGAAGGCGAGATCGAGGCGATCGACCTCAATCCCGTTTATGTGCGTGCCGACGGCAAGGGCGTGCGCATCGCCGATGCGCTGCTGATCCCGCGCGCATCCCACCAACAGAAGCATAAAGCCGGAGAAGCAGCTTGAGCTACGAAAACGTCACAGTCGAGGTCAAGGATCACGTCGCCACGCTGACGCTCAACCGACCCGAGAAGATGAACGCTCTCAGCGACGAATTGCTGATCGACATGCAGAAGGCGTTCGACGAGATCGAGCGTGACAAGTCGATCCGCGCCACGATCGTCACAGGAGCAGGCAAGGCGTTCTGCGCAGGTTTCGACATCTCGCCGCGCGAGCAGCCCTTGACCACGGTCCAGGACTGGCGCGACCACGTCAAGCTCGGCAATGACACCTGGTTCAAGATCTGGCATTCGCGCATGCCGGTCATTGCCGCCGTCAACGGCCACTGCCTCGGCGGCGGCTGCGACCTGTCGATGGTCTGCGATTTCACGATCGCCGCCGATCATGCCGAGTTCGGCGAGCCCGAGATCCAGTTCAACTCGTCGCCGCCCTTCTTCATCATGCCCTGGGTGGTGCCGATGAAGAAGACCAAGGAGATGCTGCTCACCGGCGGCAGGGTCGATGTCGAGGCGGCCGAGAAAATCGGGCTAATCAACAAGTCGGTTCCTGCGGAGATGCTGATGCAGGAGGCGAACGCGCTCGCCCAGCAGCTCGTCAAGATCCCGCCTCCGGCGATGGAGCTCAACAAGAAGGCGATCAACCACAGCTACGAGATCCGCGGCTTCCTGTCCACGATCGACTATGGCGCCGAGATCTTCGCACTGACCTTGCTGTCGGAATCGGAGGAGTCGAAGGAATTCTTCGCTGTGGCGGCCGAAAAAGGCCTGAAAGCGGCGTTCAAGTGGCGCGACGAGAAGTTCGCGCTCGGCAGCTAGACCCTGCAGACGCCCATAACGACAAAAACAGGGGCGGGAACAAAGCCTTGTCAAATGGAAGGAAAGAATCATGTCTGGACTGACACATGCACTGCGCGGCCGGCTGGCCGCACTGCTGGCCGGCACGATAATCGTAACCGGTGCAGCCTCGCTCGCCACGACTTCCGAGGCCCAGGATCTTCAGAAGGTCCGCATCGGTGTCGCCACCACCTTTCTCGGCATCACCTATCCCTGGCTGATGATGCCGCAAGCGCTCGGCTATTGGGAGGAGGAAGGCTACGACGTGGAGGTGCTGCCGATCGGCGGCTCGCTGCAGGTCGTTCAGCAGATGGTCGGCGGCGGCGTCGAGATCGGCCAGATCAATTCGAGCGTGGTAATCCAGAGCCGCGCCACCAACGACATCCCGATCCGCGCCTTCATGTCCAACGGCGTGATCGACTGGTCGATCGCGGTGGCCGAGGATTCCGAGATCCAGGAGGTCGGCGACCTCAAGGGCAAGAAGATCGGCGTCTTCAACCTCGCTTCCGGCGGCATCCCCTTCCTCAAGGCCTATCTGCAGTCGAACGGCGTCGATCCCGATACGGATGTGCAGCTCATCCCGCTCGGATTCGGAGCGCCTGTCGTCCAGGCGGTCAATGCCGGGCAGGTCGATGCGATCATGTATTGGGCCTCGGCCAATGCCGGCTTCGAGAATGCCGGCCTGTCGCTGCGCTATCTCTATGACGAGGAGTGGCGTTCCTATCCCGACTTCTCGATGGCCGCACTCCAGCCGGCCGTCGACGGCGACCTCGAAATGCTCGAAGCGATCGCCCGCGGGGCGGCCAAGGCGAGCGTCTTCGCGCTCGCAAACCCGGATTGCGTACGCCAGATCCAGTGGAAGACCTGGCCCGACACCAAGCCGACCGGGGCCGAGGAAGCCACGCTCGCCGAATGGGACGTGAACTCGCTCAACGCACAGCTCGACAGCCTTCAGGCTGCCCGCGGCCTCAACGAATCCGAGCTCTGGGGCCAGACCAATGTCGAGGCTTTCGGGCGCATGCAGGAGTTCCTGCTGGAGACCGAACTGATCGAGGAAACGGTGGATCCGTCCGAACTCGTCATAACGGACGAAGCCTTCTTCGAGCGCGTCAACGACTTCGATCACGAGGCGATCATCGCGAGTGCCGAAGCGTGCGAGATCGAATGACCCTGCTGAAGGACCGGGAGGCAGCCATGCCTTCCGGCCCTCCGGCCCGGATCGACGACGGGAGCGGAGACGACGTGCTCATCCAGATCACCGATTTGGACAAGATCTACCACACCCGCGACGGTGCGCCGATCGACGCGCTGCGGAGAATCAACTTCACCGTCGCCGACGGCGAGTTCGTGACCATCGTCGGCCCGAGCGGCTGCGGCAAGAGCACGCTGCTCAAGATCCTCACCGGAACGCTGCGCAAGACGGCAGGGCGGATCGCCATCCGCGACCGCGAAATCGACGGGCCGAGCCGCGACGTCGGCATCGTGTTCCAGGCGCCGGTGCTCCTGCCCTGGCGCACCATCCTCCAGAACGTCATGCTGCCGATCGAGATCCAGGGCCAGGACATGGCCGCCTTCGAGACGCGTGCTCGCAGCCTGCTGGAGCTCGTCGGCCTCAGCGGCTTCGAGCGGAAATATCCGGGCGAGCTTTCCGGCGGCATGCAGCAGCGCGTCGGCATCTGCCGGGCACTGGTGCACGACCCGGCGCTGCTGCTGATGGACGAGCCCTTCGGCGCGCTCGACGCGATGACGCGCGAGCAGATGAACATCGAATTGCTGCGCATCTGGAGCGAGAACCGCAAGACGGTGATGCTGGTGACACACAGCATCCCGGAAGCCGTGTTCCTGGCCGACAAGGTGATCGTGATGTCGCCGCGTCCGGGCCGCATCTCCGACATCATCGATATCGACCTGCCGCGGCCGCGCGAGCTCAGGATGATCAACTCGACCGGCTTCGGACGCTATGTGGACCAGATCCGCAGCCATTTCACCGCAAGCGGCGGAATAGACTGATGACACACGAGAACGCCTCGACTGCCCATGGGCCGGCCGCCCGGCGAAGCGGCTTCGTTTCGACCATGCGCGAGCGGCCCGAGGTTCCGCTCGCCATCGCCCTCTTCATCGCGCTGATCGGCGGCTGGGAGCTGCTGGTGAGGATCCTCGACGTGCCGAAGATCATCGTGCCGACGCCGTCGGCGGTCTTCGTCTCGCTGGTCGAGAGCCTGCAGTCGCCGAGCTTCCTGCACCATTTCTGGATCACCTTCTTCGAGACCATCGCCGGATTCGCCCTCGGCGCCTCGGTGGGGCTGCTGCTCGGCGGCATCATCGGTCAGTTCCCGCTGCTCGAAAAGACGCTCTATCCCTATGTCGTCGCCTTCCAGACCATCCCCAAGGTGGCTGTGGCGCCGATCATCGTCATCTGGTTCGGCTACGGCGTCACCTCGAAAGTGGTGATCACGGCGACGATCGCCTTCTTCCCGGTGCTCGCCAACACGATCGTCGGCCTGCGCGCGACGCCGCCCGACCAGCTCGAGCTGCTGCTCGCCTACACGGCGGACCGCTGGCAGGTGTTCTGGAAGGTCAAGGTCTACCAGGCCCTGCCCTATATCTTCGTCGGCCTCGACGTCGCGATCGTGCTGTCGATCATCGGCGCCATCGTCGGCGAGTTCGTCGGCTCGCAGGCGGGCCTCGGCTATCTCATCATGCAGAGCAATTTCTCGATGGACATGGCGCGCACCTTCGCCATCCTCGTCGTCCTGTCGGTGATGGGCATGGTGCTCCACGGGGTCGTGCAGGCCATCCAGCGGCGGGTCGTATTCTGGATGGAGCCGGCCGAGGATCGCGTCGTGGGCGCCTGAAGCGCCCGCCCTATCCCAGCGTCCCCAGCGCCGGAAAGGTCTCGAGCAGCCAGAAGGAAGCTGCCTGGATGCCGCCGGTCAGGAACAGCAGGCCGGCGGCGACGAGGAGCAGCCCCATCAGCTTCTCCACCCGCCCGAGATGCACCCTGAAGCGGGTGAGGAAGCGCATGAAGGCGCCGGAGAACATCGCCGCGACGAGGAACGGGATGCCGAGCCCGGCCGAATAGGCGGCGAGCAGCGAGGCGCCCTCGCCGATCGTCTCGCGGCCGCCGGCGAGCGTCAGGATCGGCCCCAGCACGGGCCCGATGCAGGGCGTCCAGCCAAAGGCGAAGGCCAGTCCCATCACGTAGGCGGCAAGCGCGCTCGCCGGCTGCGCTCCGGCCTGGAAGCGCGCCTCGCGCGACAGCAGCGGGATGCGGAGGACGCCGAGAAAGTTCAGCCCCATGACGATGATCAGCAGGCCGGCGACGACCGCCAGCTCCTGCTGGAAGGCGCGCAGCAGCCCGCCCAGGCTCGATGCGCCGGCGCCGAGCGCGACGAAGACCGTCGAGAAGCCGAGGACGAAGGCGAATGCGGCGCCGAACAGCGCCATCCGCGCCGGCCCGACCGCCGCCACGGCGGCGCCGCCGCCTGCGCCCGGCTCCGGCCGGGCGCGGAAATCGTCCATCGAGACGCCGGCCATGTAGCAGAGATAGGGCGGGACGAGCGGCAGCACGCAGGGCGAGAGGAACGAGAGCGCCCCTGCCCCGACCGCGCTGAGATAGCCGACATCGACCGCCACGAAATTGCCGCTCCACGAGCCATCTTCCAACGCTGCGCGGTATAGCCTTGAGCCGCATCGGCTTCCAATCACCATTGTGTGGCACAGCGTCGCTGCCTGCGGCGGCGGCCGCCGATTTCCCTTGCGAGGCCGCCGGCCGCGAGACGGGGATGTACAAGAATTTGCGGTTGACCCTCGCGGCGGGTCTTCATATGTTCCGCCGCACTTTCGGGCGCTTTTCCCGCGCCTTCGGGAGCGCGTAGCTCAGCCGGTAGAGCAACTGACTTTTAATCAGTAGGTCCTGGGTTCGAGCCCCAGCGCGCTCACCAAAA
>CAYYZC010000096.1:0-9859 GCA_964475605.1 uncultured Chelativorans sp. | reverse complement strand
TCATACAACTCGCCGCTGCAATGATTTGGATGCGGTGAATGTCGATTCAGCCTAGTCCGGGGTCGGGGCTCGCAACTCCGGCGGCCGGAGGCGACGAATCCGGGCGATCGGCGCATTTATCGTCCGAAAGCGCCCCGGCACCGTGGACTCTGTGCGATCCCGCTTTACAAACCCACTCTCCATATGGAGTATCGGGCTCCACACGCTCCCGGCACATAAGGGCTTGGGATTTTTGCAATTTGACAGGCATTCAAGGGAGGTTTGTCTGATGTCTTCCAAATATCGCGCGATCATCGCGTCCTCCGTCGCCGCTGCGGCGCTGCTCACGGCTCCGCTCGCGGCTCAGGCGCAGGAGGAGGTGAAGATCGGCATCATCCTCGGCTTCACCGGCCCGATCGAGTCGCTGACGCCGGGCATGGCCGAGAGCGCCGAGCTGGCGTTGACGGAGATCAATGAGAGCGGTCTGTTCCTCGACGGCCAGACGCTCGTGCCGGTACGCGCCGACTCGACCTGCATCGATTCCGCGGCAGCCAATGCGGCGGCCGAGCGGCTGGTGACGGCGGAGAACATCGCCGCCATCATGGGCGCCGACTGCTCCGGCGTGACGATCTCGATCGCCAACAGCGTCGCCGTGCCGAACGGCGTGGTGATGGTCTCGCCCTCGGCGACCTCGCCGGCCCTCACCGACATCGAGGACAACGACTATTTCTTCCGCACCGCGCCGTCGGATGCGCGCCAGGGCGAGGTTCTGGCCAACATCCTGATGGATCAGGACATCTCGGAAGTCGCCGTCACCTACACCAACAACGACTATGGCAAGGGCCTGTCGGACGCCTTCATCGCCTCCTTCGAGGAGCTCGGCGGCACGGTCACCATCAATGCGCCGCATGAGGACGGCAAGGGCGACTACTCCGCCGAGGTCGGCTCGCTCGCCGCGGCCGGCGGCGACGTCCTCGTCGTGATCGGCTATGCCGACCAGGGCGGCGTCGGCATCGTGCGCGGCGCACTCGACACCGGCGCATTCGACCGCTTCGCCTTCGCCGACGGCATGTTCGCCGACAGCCTGCTCGACGCGGTCGGCGAGGGGCTGGAAGGCTCGCTCGGCTCCGTGCCCTGGTCGGAAGGCGAAGGCGCGGACGCCTTCGCCGCGACGGCCGAGGCGGCCGGCGTCGATCCGAACGGAACCTTCCGCCGCGAGAGCTACGACGCCGCGGCGCTGATCGCGCTCGCCATGCAGGCGGCCGGCTCCACCGACCGCACGGCGATCCGCGACAGCATGCTCGACGTCGCCAACGCGCCCGGCGAGAAGATCCTGCCCGGCGAACTGGCCAAGGGCCTGCAGATCCTCAAGGACGGCGGCGACATCGACTATGTCGGCGGCACCAGCGTCGAGCTGATCGGCCCCGGCGAAGCCGCCGGCACCTATCGCGAATACAAGATCGAAGGCAGCGAATACGTGACGGTCCAGTTCCGCTGATCGGCGGCGAGCGACATCAGGAAGGCCCGGCCGCGGATGCGGCCGGGCCTTTTCGTAATTCACACTCCTGAGAAGCGGACAAGGCCGCGGGCAGCGCGGCAACATGCCTCAACAAAACGGCTTTCAATCGATATGATTGCGCATTGCCGCGCCTTGCGTTTTGATGCTGTTGGTGGGCAGAAGTCGCGTTCTTCCAAGCCCGGGACACATTGGGTATGAACGCGCAAGGGGAAACTCATGATCCGCGTGGATGATCTTCACATGCATTTCGGCGGCATCCGTGCCGTCGACGGGGCCAGCATCGAAATCGCCAAAGGGTCCATCACCGGGCTGATCGGCCCCAACGGCGCCGGCAAGACGACGCTCTTCAACGTCATCGCGGGTCACTACAAGCCGACATCCGGCAAGGTCTTCCTCAACGACGAGGACATCACCGGCCTGACCCCGCACGAGCTGTTCCATCTCGGCCTGCTGCGCACCTTCCAGATCGCCCACGAATTCTCGACGCTCACCGTCCGCGACAACCTGATGATGGTGGCCGATCACCAGCCGGGCGAGCGCCTGCTCGACGTCTGGCTGCGCGCCGGGCGCGTGCGCCGGCGCGAGGAGGAGGTGCGCCAGCGCGCCGACGAGGTTATCGAGTTCCTCGAGATGACCCATGTCGCCGACGAGATCGCCGGCAATCTGTCGGGCGGACAGAAGAAGCTGCTCGAGCTCGGCCGCACCATGATGGTCGACGCCGAGATCGTCTTCCTCGACGAGGTCGGCGCGGGCGTCAACCGGACGCTGCTCAACCGGCTCGGCGATGCGATCCTGCGCCTCAACCGCGAGCGCGGCTACACCTTCTGCATGATCGAGCACGACATGGACTTCATCGACAGGCTCTGCGATCCCGTCATCGTCATGGCCGAAGGCCGGGTGCTGGCGGAGGGCACGGCAGCCGAGATCAAGGCCAACGAGCAGGTCATCGAGGCATATCTCGGCACCGGGCTGAAGAACCGTCCGCGGAAGAAGGCGACGGGCGGGCGCGAGGTGCCCGCATGAGCTTTCTCATCGGAGAGGGGATGACCGGCGGCTATGGCGGCGCCGACATCCTGCATGGCTGCACGATCGCCGTCGACAAGGGTGAGATCGTCGTCATCGTCGGACCCAACGGCGCCGGCAAGTCGACCGCCATGAAGGCGATGTTCGGCATGCTGAAGCTGCGCGAGGGGCGCGTGGCGCTCGACGGCCGCGACATCACCGATCTCTCTCCGCAGGACCGCGTCAGCGCCGGCATGGGCTTCGTGCCGCAGACGAGCAACGTCTTCGTCACCATGACCGTCCAGGAGAACCTGGAGATGGGCGCCTATATCCGCGACGACGACTTCTCCGACACGATGGAGCAGGTCTTCGACCTCTTCCCCATCCTCAAGCAGAAGCGCCGCCAGGCCGCCGGCGAGTTGTCGGGCGGGCAGCGCCAGCAGGTCGCGGTCGGACGGGCGCTGATGACGCGGCCGAGCGTGCTCATGCTCGACGAGCCGACGGCCGGCGTCTCGCCCATCGTCATGGACGAGCTGTTCGACCGCATCATCGAGGTCGCTGCGACCGGCATCGCCATCCTGATGGTCGAGCAGAATGCGCGCCAGGCGCTCAACATCGCCGACCGCGGCTATGTGCTGGTGCAGGGGCGCAACCGCTTCACCGACACCGGCGAGGCGCTGCTTGCCAATCCCGAAGTCCGCGCGTCGTTCCTGGGGGGGTGACCTTCGTGATCTACTGCACTGTCAGGCCCGACGTCGGTGTTCCGGCATGGATCCTCGGGTCAAGCCCGAGGACGACGAAGACGGGGATGTTCATCGCTGGTCACCAGCGTCGGCGATTTACGGCTTTCCTCTCAACTTCGTCATCCTCGAGCTTGACCCGAGGATCCATGCCGAACCGTCCCCACCATCGTATCGGCAGCCGGAGATCCGCACTTCCCCGGGAGTCACGCCGATGACCGATTTCCTCAACGCGGTCGTGCTCTTCGCCAATTTCGTCTTCGTGCCCGGCCTCGCCTATGGCGCGCAGCTCGCGCTGGGCGCGCTCGGCGTCACCCTCGTCTTCGGCATATTGCGCTTCGCCAATTTCGCCCATGGCGACCTGATGGCATTCGGCACCATGCTGACGATCCTCGTCACCTGGTGGTTCATGGGCATGGGCATCGGCCTTGGCCCCTTCCCCACCGCGCTGCTGGCGCTGCCGATCGGCATCGTCGGCGCCGTCCTCATGTCGCTCGTCATCGACCGCTTCGTCTTCCGCTTCTATCGGCAGCAGAAATCGCAAGGCATCGTGCTCGTCATGGCTTCGGTCGGCGTGATGTTCGTCCTCAACGGCATCGTGCGCCTTGTCATCGGCCCCGACACCCAGCGCTTCGCGGACGGCGAGCGTTTCCTGGTCACGGTACGCGGCTTCAGGGAATTCACCGGCCTCGACGAGGGCCTGGTGATCACCCTGCCGGTGGCGATCACCGTCGTCGTCGCCCTCGTGGTCGTCGTCGCGCTGTTCTGGTTCCTCCAGCATTCGCGCACCGGCAAGGCGATGCGGGCCTATTCCGACAATGAGGATCTGGCGCTGCTCTCCGGCATCGATCCCGAACGCGTCGTAGCCGTGACCTGGATCATCGCCGCCGCGCTCGCGACCATCGCCGGCGTGCTCTACGGGCTCGACAAGACCTTCCGCCCCTTCACCTATTTCCAGTTGCTGCTGCCGATCTTCGCAGCCGCGATCGTCGGCGGCATCGGCCAGCCGGTGGGCGCGGTCGCCGGCGGCTTCATCGTCGCCTTCTCCGAGGTCATGCTGACCTACGCCTACAAGCGCGTCTTCGAATATCTCGGCTTCGAGCCCGAAGGGCTCATGCAACTGCTGTCGACGGAGTACAAATTCGCCATCTCCTTCGTCATCCTGGTCCTGGTCCTGCTGATCCGCCCGACCGGCATCTTCAGGGGGAGGGTCTTCGAATGAGCAACAAGCGCCGCATCGTCCTTCTCTACGGCGCCATGGCGCTGCTGCTGGTCGTCGTCGGCATGTTCCAGAGCTGGACGCTCAGCGTGACGATCGCCAATCTGTGCCTGATCTCGGCGATCATGGCGCTGGGCGTCAACATGCAGTGGGGCTATGCCGGTCTGTTCAATGTCGGCATCATGGGTTTCGCCGGCCTCGGCGGCCTCGCCGCGGTGCTGGTCTCCATGCCCCCGGTGCCCGGCGCCTGGGAAGTCGGCGGCGTCGGCATCGGCCTCGCCTTCCTCGCGCTTTGCGCCACGGTCGTCGCGGTGATCCTGGCGCGCCGCGCCACCAGCGGCGTCTTCCGTCCGATCGCCACGGTCGCCGTCGCGATCGTCGGCTATTACGTCATCCGCTATTTCTACGATCCGGCCGTCGCCGCCATCGAAGCCTATGAGGCCGCCAGCACCGGCTATCTCGGCGGGCTCGGCCTGCCGATCATCCTGTCATGGCTCGTCGGCGGCATCTTCGCCGCCGGCGCGGCCTGGCTGGTCGGCAAGATCGCGCTCGGCCTGCGCGCCGACTATCTGGCGATCGCCACGCTCGGCATCTCGGAGATCATCATCGCGATCCTGCGCAACGAGGGCTGGCTGGCGCGCGGCGTCAAGAACGTCTCGGGCCTGCCGCGTCCCGTCGCCTACGAGGTGCGGCTGCAGCGGCAGCAATGGTTCCTCGATCTCGCCGAGCGCCTCGGCATCGATCCGGTGACCTTCTCCAGCCTCTATGTCCGCATCTCCTACGCGCTGCTCTTCGCCCTGGTGCTCGTCATCATCATGTGGCTCGCCGAGCGTGCGCTGAACTCGCCATGGGGCCGCATGATGCGCGCCATCCGCGACAATCGCGACGCGGCGGAAGCCATGGGCAAGGACGTCACCGGCCGTCACCTGCAGATCTTCGTGCTCGGCTCGGCCGTGGTCGGCGTCGCCGGCGCCATGCTGACGACGCTGGACGGCCAGTTCACGCCCGGCCAGTACAATCCGCTCCGCTTCACCTTCCTGATCTGGGTGATGGTGATCGTCGGCGGCTCGGGCAACAACTGGGGTGCCGTGCTCGGCGGCTTCCTGATCTGGTTCACCTGGGTCGAGGCGGAACCGGTCGGGAGCTGGGTGATGTCGGTGCTCACCTCCGAGCTCGCGCCGACGAACGCCCTGCGCCTCCATCTGATGGACGCCGCGCCCTATATGCGCCCGCTGATGATGGGCCTGATCCTGCTGCTGGTGCTCCGCTACAGCCCGCGCGGCCTGATCCCCGAAAGACGAGGCAACGAAACCGGCGCGCGCTGACGCAGAGGCAGTTACGGTAGAAAGAAGAATAGCCGCGAGGCCGGCTGCCCATACGACTTTTCTGCGCCGCAGCTGCAAATAATCCTGTTCTGGTTGTAGGATTCTGCCCACTATTAATCATGCCGTCACCGCAAAAATGAGCCGAATGCGGCAATAAACGGCCGCATTCGGCTATTCTATTGGGCCGGTCGGATTGGTCTTTCAATCCGATCGGGCAATGAAGTGCGGGTGGCTATGGGCGTTCGTCTCGCTTTTCCTTCGGCGACAATCGTTACGCTGGTGCATTCCGGGCCGCGGGTCAGGGCATGGACCAGGGTCCCGACCGTCGGCGAGCGCCTGCATCCGGACCGTTCCGGACATCTCCATTCGAGGCCTGCCGAGCATTGCCGCGCGGGCAGCGCCCCTCTGCCGGGCGGCGATAGGACACACGATCTATTGCGGAACCGGCCGGCCGGGCACGACACTGTCGTCTGCGCAAATGTGCAGAACCGGCCGAAGGAGATTTGTCCGAACGGCTCGTTGCCGGATTCATGGGAGGGGATGGCGGCCCAAGCAGCCGCGATCCCCGGGCTTGGGGACCGGGAGAACTCCCTGTCCCTTTTCGGATCCACAGGCTGATCGTGTCGCGGTGCGCGACAGGCGAGCCTTGCGGATGGGCGAAGACCGGTCGGGCCCGGTCTTCATGAACAGGAGACAGAGAGGAATTACGACGATGAGAAAACTTCTTTTGGCTGTGGTCCTCGTCATGGGCGGTCTGGTCGCGGGTGCGGCCATCGCACAGGAGGGGCAGGAATTGACGCCCCAGCAGGAGGCCGAAGGCCGCCAGACGCTCGAAATCGCACGCAATCTCGCAAGCTATGGCGAGGCCAAGGGCGACGCCCTGGCGCTGGTCATGGCCGCCAAGATGATGGCCGAACTGCCCGGCCGCGTGCTACCCGCCGAGGAAGGCGCGCCGACGGGCGACGCCGCTGCCGCTCCGGACGGCGCTTCGGCCATCGAGGACCTGCTGGCCAAGGCCGAGGAAATGGCCCCCGATGACGAGGCCGTTACCGCCCTGGTCGCGGATGTCCGCGCCAAGGCCGAGGAGCAGTCGCGCGCCGTCTGCTATTGGGAATATTACTGCTACTGGAACGGCTACTGCGAATACGCCTGGGCCTGCTTCTGATCGGCTGACCCGAAAGACGTTCGCGCCTCGCGGCCTGGCCGCGGGGCGTTTTTTCGCCGCATCCCTCGGCTCTCGCCTGAAGGGAACTACTCCAGCGCCGCTTCGATCAGCGCCTTGGCGTCCGCGCTCGCCCATTCGGCCGGGCCGTTCATATGGGCGAGCAGGCAGCCCTCCCGGCCAACGAGCAGGGTCACCGGCAGTCCGAGCGCCAGCGAGCGCGACTTCAGTTCGTTGAAGAGGCCGAGCGTGTTGTCGCGATAATAGGCGAGCGCCTCGACACCGGTCTCTTCCAGGAAGTTCTTCGGCTTCTCGTCGCTCCCCCTGTCGACATTGACCGCCACGACCTCGAACTCCTCGCCGCCCTTCTCGGCCTGCAGCTGGTCGAGCGCCGGCATCTCCTCGCGGCACGGCGCGCACCACGTCGCCCACAGATTGACCAGCTTCACCTTGCCGCCGAGCTCGGCCAGCGCCATCGGCGTCCCGTCCGGCGCGTCGAAGACGAGATCGCCGACATAGCGCGGCGGATCGGCCGGAAGCATCGCCGCCACCTCGCCGGTGATCGCCGGACCGATCGCCGCGACCGTCTCGCCCGCCGCCTCGCATGCGGCCGCTTGCGGATCGTCCTGGTTGCCAGGCACGCCGCCCATCACGTATAGCCCGAGCGCGCCGGCTGCTGCGCCGGCCAGGACGGCCACTGCGATCAGGCGTCGCGACGGCATGTTGTAACGTCCGTTTGCCATGAGTTTTCTCCGGGGACCGGTTATCACGATGAGCGACAGCAAGGCCAGCAACCAGATGTGGGGCGGACGATTTGCCTCGGGCCCGGCGGCGATCATGGAGGCGATCAACGCCTCGATCGACTTCGACAGGAAGCTCTACGCGCAGGACATCGAGGGCTCGCTGGCGCATGCCGGGATGCTGGCCGCCACCGGCATCATCTCGGCCGAGGACCATGAGAGCATCGCCAGGGGCCTCAACGCGATCCGCGACGAGATCGACGCCGGCAGCTTCGAGTTCTCCGCCAGGCTCGAAGACATCCACATGAATGTCGAGGCGCGCCTGGCGGCACTGATCGGTCCGGCGGCCGGCCGGCTGCACACCGCGCGCTCGCGCAACGACCAGGTGGCGGTCGATTTCCGGCTCTGGGTGAAGCGCGAACTGCAGCGCACCGACACCGCGCTGGTCGCCCTCATCGAGGCGCTGCTCGGCCGCGCCAGGGAGCATGCGGCGACCGTCATGCCCGGCTTCACCCATCTCCAGACGGCCCAGCCGGTCACCTTCGGCCATCACTGCATGGCCTATGTCGAGATGTTCGGCCGCGATCTCTGGCGCATGCGCGACGCGCTTGCGCGCATGGACGAAAGCCCTCTCGGCGCGGCAGCGCTGGCCGGCACCGGCTTTCCGATCGACCGCCACATGACCGCCGCGGCACTCGGCTTCCGCGAGCCGACCCGCAATTCGATCGACAGCGTGTCGGACCGCGACTTCGCACTCGAATTCATGGCCGCGGCTGCGATCTGCGCCTCGCATCTGTCGCGGCTGGCGGAAGAGATCGTCATCTGGTCGACGCCGCAATTCGGCTTCGTACGGCTGTCGGATTCCTTTTCCACCGGCTCCTCGATCATGCCGCAGAAGAAGAACCCCGACGCGGCCGAGCTGGTGCGCGCCAAGACCGGCCGCATCAACGGCAATCTGATCGCGCTGCTCACCGTCATGAAGGGCCTGCCGCTCGCCTATTCCAAGGATATGCAGGAGGACAAGGAGGCCGTCTTCGACGCCGCCGAGACGCTCGACCTGATGGTCGCCGCGATGACCGGCATGATCTCCGACATGACCGTCGACAAGCAGGCGATGAAGAAGGCGGCCGGTTCAGGCTTCTCGACCGCCACCGACCTCGCCGACTGGCTGGTGCGCGAGGCCGGCCTGCCCTTCCGCGAGGCCCACCATGTCACCGGCCGCGCCGTGGCGCTCGCCGAGGAGCGCCGCTGCGGGCTGGAGAAGCTGCCGCTGGCCGACCTGCAGGCGATCCACGGCGCCATCACCGAGCGCGTCCATGACGTGCTGTCGGTCGCCAGCTCGGTCAGGAGCCGCACCTCCTTCGGCGGCACCGCGCCGGCCCAGGTCCGCCGCCAGATCGCCTATTGGCGCAAGCGCCTGAAACGTGGTGCAAGCGCCGGCAAACTCCGCTAAAGAGGCTGCGACGAAGAGGGAAACCGGTGAGGCCGATGCCCGCGAAGAAACTGATCGCCAGCGTGCTCCTTGTCAGCCTGTGCGCGGCTTCATTGGCGGCCTGCGGGCGCAAGGGCTCGCTCGACACGCCCTATGAGGCCGGCATGCAGGCGCGCGAGGATGCAAGAAAGGCCGACGAGCCGTTGCCGCCGGCGCCTGACGAGCCGGTCCGCGACCGTCCCTTCATCCTCGACAAGCTGATCTGATCGCCAGATCGGGAATGGCGGCACTCCTTCACGCCCCCCTCTGTCCTGCCGCACCATCGCAGGCATTCCGCCGGAACAAGGCATCGTGAACCATTTCGAATATCGCGACGGCACGCTGCATGCCGAGGACGTGCCGGTCGCGGAGATCGCGGCTGCGGCGGGCACGCCCTTCTATTGCTATTCGTCCGCGACGCTGGTGCGTCACTATCGCGTCTTCGCCGACGCCTTCCGCGAACTCGACGCGCTGGTCTGCTACGCGATGAAGGCCAATTCCAACCAGGCGGTGCTTCGCACCCTGGCGCGTCAGGGTGCCGGCGCCGACGTCGTCTCCGAGGGCGAGCTGCGCCGTGCGCTCGCCGCCGGCATTCCGCCGCAAAGGATCCTGTTCTCCGGCGTCGGCAAGACCACCGCCGAGATGGATTTCGCGCTCGCCTTCTCCTGGCCGCCCGTGACGTCGATCTCGCTGATCAGGAAG
>CAYYZC010000095.1:0-9923 GCA_964475605.1 uncultured Chelativorans sp. | reverse complement strand
CGCCCGATCCCGAAATGGTCGAGCAGGGCGAGCGCCACCTCGCCGAAGCGGCGATAGGAATAGTCGACCGTGAAGTCGCGCGCCCAGCTCGACAGGCCGCGCCCCGGCGTGTCGGGGCAGATGACGAAATAGCTGTCGCTGAGCGCTTCCGCCGCCTCGTCGAAATCGCGGCCCGTCCGCGCCAGCCCGTGCCACATGACCAGCGCCGGCCGGCCCGGATCGCCCCATTCGGTGACATGGATCTCGAAGCCGGCGGCGGCGAGATAGGTCGAGCGCGGCCCGGTCATCGACGCGCGTCCTTGCCCATGATGGTGCCGGCGATTCCGGCCGGGAAGAAATACACCAGCAGGATGAAGAGGAGGCCGAGCCACATCAGCCAGCGTCCTGGATCGAGCAGGTCGGGGACGAGCGGGATGCCTGCCGTGGCGTCGGCCGCCAGCGCCATCAGGTCCTTGAGATAGTATTGTGCGAGCGTCATCAGCACCACGCCGATCACCGCGCCGAGCATCGTGCCCATGCCGCCGATCACCACCATCAGGAGGATGTCGATCATGATCGCGAAGGAGAGCACCACTTCCGGCCCGGTATATTTGAGCCACACGGCGCGCAGGATTCCGGCGAGCGCTGCGATCACCGCGGCGATGCAGAAGATCGCGGTGCGGTAGGCGACGACGCGGTAGCCGATCGCCTCCGCCCGCATCTCGTTCTCGCGGATCGCCTGCAGCACCGTGCCGAGCGGCGAGGCGACGATGCGGAGCATGGCGAGGAACAGCACCAGTGAAGACAGGAAGACGAAGTAGTAGAGCGCGATCTTGCCGTTCATGGCGACGCCGAAGACGCGCAGCGCCTTGCCCTCCGCGTCGGTGATCAGATCGTAGGCCGGCGAAAACAGGCGCGGCACCTGATAGGTCATGCCGTCCTCGCCGCCGGTGAACTCGGAGAGCTGGCCGGCGAGCACCATCATCACCGAGGCCGCGGCCAGCGTCACCATGGCGAAGAAGATCGCCTTGACGCGCAGCGACAGGAGCCCGATCAGCACCGCCAGCACCAAAGCTGCGAGGACGCCGGCGCCGCCGCCGATCAGGATCGCGTCGAAGCCCGGACCCATGGAGCGGATGGCGATCGCGGTGCCGTAGGCGCCGAGACCGAAGAACATGGTGTGGGCGAAGGAGACGATGCCGGTATAGCCGATCAAAAGGTCGTAGCTCGCGACCAGCACGATGAAGACGCAGATCCGCGCCGCCACCTCCTGCGCCCGCACGTCGGGGAAGAGGAAGGGCGCAAGCATCAGCGCCAGCCCGATGGCGAGCGCCATGGCATAGACGGCGAGCCGCCCGGCGGGAATGCGCCGGGCCGATGTGTCGGTCGTGGGGGCTGTGACGGTCGTCATGCGGAACTCCCGAAGCCCGGCTGCCCCTTCCCACCCCCCTCTGGCCTGCCGGCCATCTCCCCCTCGAGGGAGGAGATTGGCAGTATCGACGGCTTTGCGCGCCCGTGGATAGTCGAAGCGGTGCGCGGCCATTGCCGCGAGTTATCTCTCCCCTTGAGGGGGAGATGGCCGGCAGGCCAGAGGGGGGTCGATATCGATATGAAAGGAATCATCGTTCTATCCCTTCACGGCCGGCATCAGCCCGTAGGGGCGCCAGAGCAGGATTGCCATCATCAGCAGCATGTTGGAGGCGAGCGCCATCTTGGGCATGAGGAAGGCGACATAGTTCGCCATCAGCCCGACCATGATGGCGCCGAGCAGCGAGCCCTGGACCGAGCCGAGCCCGCCGATGATGACGACGATGAAGACCAGGATCAGCATTTCGGAGCCGAGCGTCGGCGTGATCAGGTTCTGATAGCCGGCCCACATCGCCCCGCCCATGGCCGCCAGCGCCGAGCCTGCCATGAAGACGGCGATGAAGAGGCGGTCGATGCGGAAGCCGAGCGCCTCGACCATCTCGCGGTTCTCGACGCCAGCCCGGATCAGGAGGCCGATGCGGGTCCGGTTGAGGGTGAGGTGGAGCGCGGCATAGGCGAGGAGGCCGAGCAGGAAGGCGAAGATGCGGTAGGTCTCGATCGCCACGTCGCCGATCACCACCGAGCCGGTCAGCGCCGTCGGCCGCGGCACCGCGATCGGCGCGCCGCCCCAGATCAGCAGGATCATCTCCTCGGCGACGATCAGCGCGCCGACCGTGATCAGGATCTGGCGCAGATGGTCGGAATAGACGGGGCGGATGACGACGCGCTCGAAGAACCATCCGGCCAGCGCGCCGAAGGCGGTCGCCGCGGCGATCGCCGCCAGCAGCGCGACGATCGACAGCGTGGCGCTGCCGCCGTTGGCCCACATGCCGAGCGCGGCCAGCACCGAGGCGGCGATGAAGGCGCCGAAGGAGACGAAGGCCGAATGGCCGAAATTGAGCACGTCCATCAGGCCGAAGATCAGCGACAGGCCGGACGCCATCAGGAAGAACATCATGCCCATGGCAAGCCCCGCGACCGTCAGCGTCGCCCAGGTCGAGGTCCGGCCGATCAGCAGATAGGCGATCACCGCCAGCAGCAGCGGCAGCAGAACGACGCCGCCGAGGCGGTCGAAGATGGCGGAGAGGGAGGTCATGGGAGAAGAGTCCTCGGGAAAGCGAGGCTACCTTGCGGGGATGGCGCTCTACGTTGTCTTTGCTGCGGGGCCGCAAAGGCTGGTGCTCCTTCACGCCCCCCTCTGTCCTGCCGGACATCTCCCCCACAAGGGGGGAGATCGGCCGTCATCTTTGCTTTCGCCGATCGCCAGTGTTGCAGAAGGGACGGTGAGCCCAATGAAAGCCGATCTCCTCCCTTGTGGGGGAGATGTCCGGCAGGACAGAGGGGGGCAACGTAGTGCGAAAACATCTCCGGACCTCAATGCGCCTCGAGCGACAGGCTGAGCAGGCGCGACTGGAGCGCCTCGTCGGCGGCGAGATCGGCCATCCGGCCGCGATGGACGATGCGCCCGTCGTCGATGACGGCCACCGTCTCGCCCAGCGAGCGGGCGAAGAAGAAATTCTGCTCGACCAGCAGGATGGTCGTCTCGGCCGCGATCTCGCGGAAGGCGGTGACCATGTTGGCGATGATCGCCGGGGCCAGCCCCTTCGTCGGCTCGTCGATGAGGATCAGCTCGCGCCGCTCGACGATGGCGCGCGAGATCGCCAGCATCTGCTTTTGTCCGCCCGAGAGCCCTGCTGCCTGGTTGGTCCAGAACGTCTCCATCGCCGGGAAGAGGGCGAAGATGCGCTGCAGCCGCGCGTCGTCGAACTGTCCGCCGGAGGCGGCGAGCCGCATGTTCTCCTCGACGGTGAGCCCGCCGAATATGCCCATATTCTCCGGCACGAAGGCGACGCCGAGGCGGGCGATGTCGGGCGTGCGCAGCGCCGTGACGTCATGGCCGCGGAAGCTGATCGCGCCCTTGCGGGCCCGCCACAGACCCATGATGGTGCGCAGGGTCGTCGTCTTGCCGGCGCCGTTGCGGCCGAGCAGCACATGGACGCCGCCCTCCGGCACGTCGAGCGAGACGCCGTGCAGGATGTGGTACTGGCCGATATCGGTGTGGACGTCGTCGAGCCGCAGGACCGCATTGGCCATCAGGCTGCCTCCCCGGCGCCGACGCCGAGATAGATCTCGCGCACGACCGGCTTGGCCATCACCTCGGCGGGGTCGCCGTCGGCGACGAGCTCGCCATTGTGGAGGACGACGATGCGGTCCGCCAGCGCGCGTACCACGTCCATCTTGTGCTCGACCAGCAGGATCGTCTTGGCCGTGTCCTTCTTCAGGTCGGCGATGAGGTCGAGGATGACCGGCGCCTCGTCGACCGACATGCCGGCGGTCGGCTCGTCGAACATGAAGATGTCGGGCTCCATCGCGGCGAGCAGCGCGACCTCGAGCTTGCGCTGGTCGCCATGCGGCAATGCGGCGGCCGGCAGGTCGGCGACGGCTTCGAGCCGGGTGCGCGCCAGATAGGAGTGGGCCTTGTCGGCGAGCCCGGACAGGCCGGCGGCGCGCGTGAAGAGGCGCGGTCCCTGGCCGGCGCGCGCCTGAACGACGAGGCGGACATTCTCCAGCACGCTGAGGCGTGGAAACAGGTTGGTGAGCTGGAAGGCGCGGCCGATGCCCGCCTTGGCGCGCGATGACGGCGACAGCGAGGTGATGTCGGTGTCGCCCTTGAAGACGCGGCCCGACGTCGGCCTGAGCTGGCCGGAGACGAGGTTGAACCAGGTCGTCTTGCCGGCCCCGTTCGGTCCGACGATCACCGTCAGCTCGCCCGGGCGGAAGGCGCAGCTGACGCCATTGACGGCCGTATGACCGCCGAAGCGGATGGTCAGGTCCTCGGTGCGCAGCGACGGGGTCATGGTCTACGACCTGGAGCGATGTTTGGAGACGAACGCCCCTCGGCCGACCCGGAAGGCCGGGCGAGGGAGCGTCGTGGCGGAACGGCTATTCCTGGTTGTTGCGGCCGACGGGGATGTCCATCTCGTCCGGCTTGATCTCGCGGACCAGCTCGGGAACCGCCCATTCGACGTCGTCCTCGACCTTGATCTTGAAGTGGTACATCGATTGCAGCGCCTGGTGGTCCTCCGGCCGGAAGGTCATTTCGCCCTTCGACGTGTCGAAGCTCATGCCCTCCATGGTCGCGATCAGCGTCTCGGTGTCCCATTCCTCGGCGGTCTCCAGCGCGGTGGCGATCGCCATCGCGGAGGCCATGCCGCCGGCGGTGAAGAAGTCGGGCGGCGTGCCGTAGCGCTCCATATGCTCCTTGACCAGCCAGTCGTTCATCTCGTTGTCGGGCGCCTCGTAATAGTAATACATGGCGCCTTCCATCCCCGGCACCTGCTTGTAGCTGGTGAGCACCGGCAGGATGTTGCCGCCGGTCGAGATCTCGATGTCGTAGCGGCCGGGATCGGCGGCGGCGAGGCGCGTCATCGCATCGATGCCGGCGATATTGAAGAAGATGACCTTGCGGCCCGGCTTGTCGCGCAGCGCATCGAACAGGCGCTCGATGGTCGGGGTGAAGTCGGTCGCATCCTGCGGAATGTACTCCTCCGCCACGATATGGGCGCCGGTGTCTTCGAGCGCGGCCTTGAAGGCGGCGACGCCGTCGCGGCCGAAGGCGTAGTCCTGCGCCAGCGTCGCGACATGGAGGTTCTCGTCCGGCTGCAGCGCCAGCGCCTGGGCCTGCATGTCCATCGACGAGTTGCGCGAGGTCTTGAAGACGTAACGGTTGGAATCGGGCCCCGTCAGGCTGTCGGCGACCGCAGGCTCGACGAGCAGGATGCGCTCGTATTCCGCCGCGATCGGCAGCATCGCCAGCGTCACGCCCGACGAGGTGGCGCCGACCGCGATCAGCGCGTCGTCGTCGGCATAGGCTTCGGCCAGCAGCGCCCGCGCCAGGTCCGGCTTGAACTGCGGGTCCTTCTTGATGATCTCGATCGTGCGGCCCTTGATCTCCATCGTGCCGTCGGTGGCGTATTCGAGGCCCATCTCGAAGCCGATATGGGTCTGCTTGGAATAGGCCTCGAGCGGCGAGCCGGAGAGGCCGTGAAGCAGCGCGATCCTGACCGTGTCTTCCTGGGCGAATGCGGACAACGGGCCGAACACGGCGGTCGTGACAGCGAAAGCGGCGAGCAGTCTCTTCATCTTGCAGTCTCCTCCACGAATTGGCTCTATGCTGGGATTCGGCAGATCCGTCGCAAGACGTCTCCGTCGCCGCTCCTCCCATTGGTGCAGCGCAGTCCGGCCGCTATTATCGGTAAGCCTGAAAGACCCGCAATATCGTAGAAATACGCGAATGAACGCCGTTGCAGACCTCAAGGACCTGGCCTTCGAATGCGCGCCCGTCGGCATCGTGCTGACGGAGAGCCGCGTCATCCGGACCTGCAACCCCGCCTTCGCCGACATGTTCGGCTATCGCCGGGAAGAGCTGATCGACCGTTCCTTCGCCATCCTCTACCCCTCCTTCGAGGAATTCGTGCGCATCCGCGATGTCGGCGTCGAGCCGCTGCGCCGGGCCAACCGCTATTCGGACGAGCGCATCATGGCGCGCCGCGACGGGTCGCTTTTCTGGTGCCGGGTGCGCGGCCATTCGCTGACCCGCGACGACGATCCGCTGCGCCGCGCGGTCTGGAGCTTCGCCGACCTTTCCGACATGCGCCCGGTGCTGGCGCTGTCGACGCGCGAGCGCCAGATCGTCATGCATCTCGGCGAGGGCCGCACCTCGAAGGAGATCGCGCGTATGCTCACCATCTCGCCGCGCACCGTAGAGGCCTATCGGGCGCGGCTGCTGAAGAAATGCGGCGCGGCCAACGTCGCCGAGCTGCTGTCACATCTTTCCTCCATGCCGGGTTGAGAAGGTCAGGAATGAAACGCTCCGAGATCAACGACATCATCGCCGCCTCCGACGATTTCATCCGCTCGTTCGGCTATGTGCTGCCGCCCTTCGCCTATTTCCCGCCCGACGAGATGAAGGCGCGCCGGGGCGAGATCGCCGGCATCGTCGAGCGGCGCCTCGGCTGGGACATCACCGACTACGGCACCGGCGACTTCGCCGGCACCGGCCTGTTCCTTTTCACCGTGCGCAACGGCGACCCGGCCGATCTCGCGCGCGGGCGCGGCATGCTCTATGCCGAAAAGATCATGATCTCGCGCCGGGACCAGCTCGCGCCGATGCACCGCCACGACCTCAAGGCGGAAGACATCATCAATCGCGGCGGCGGAACGCTGGCGCTGAAGCTGTTCATGCCCGCGCCCGACGGTTCGATCGACGACAAGGCCGAGGTCGAGGTGCCGACCGACGGCATCAGGCGGCGGCTTGCGGCCGGCGGCGTGCTGCGGCTCGGGCCGGGCGAGAGCGTGACCCTGCTGCCCGGCGTCTGGCACGCCTTCTGGGCGGAAGGCGGGGACACGCTGATCGGCGAGGTTTCGACGGTCAATGACGACGAGACGGACAACATCTTCGCCGAGCCGGTCAGCCGCTTCTCAGCGATCGAGGAGGATGTCGCGCCGCGGCATCTGCTCGTCTCCGACTATCGCGCCTGGCTGGGATAGCGGCGCGGCGCACGCTACCACCACACTCCGCCATTGCGCCAGCGGATGCGCGGATGGCCGTCGCTGTCGCAAAAGCCCTGGCTGCGAACAGGGCCGGCTTCCTCCGCAGGCTCCACGAGCGGTGCGCCGCCGCCCTCGCGCAGCATGGCTGCGGCGCGCGACAGATGCGCATGGCCGCGGCTTCCGATCCTGGGCACCGGTGAACTGCGCCGACGGACGGGATGGGTCGCGCGGGGGCGCGGCGGCGGCGGCGTGACATCGGCGACCTTCAGGGCCATCAGCCGCGCCACCCGTTCGGCGGTCGGCGGATGGGTGCGCAGGATCGACGGATCGGGGATGCGCCCGCCAGGCAGCATCAGCGTCTCCCAGTTGCGTCCCTGCGCACGCTCGAGCTTGGCGAGCGCCATTGCGAGCCCGTCCGGATCGCGGGTCAGCAGCGCCGCGCCGAGATCGGCGTCGAACTCGCGGGTGCGCGAAAGGGCGAGCTGCAGCAGGCCGCCCACCGTGGGCGCGAAGATCAGCACCAGCACGCCGAGCCAGGGCACCGGCGCCCCGTAGCCGCCCGCCGAGCTGCCGAGATTGATGAAGGCGGTGAAGATGCCGACCGTCGACATGATCGAGGTGTAGCGCGAGACCATGTCGGCAAAAGCCATCACCTTCACGTCGCCATGGACGATATGGCTCATCTCGTGCGCCAGCACGCCGCCGAGCTCGCGCAGGGTGAGGCGCCGCACCAGCGCGTCCGTGATGGCGATCGCCGAATTCTCGGGCCGTCCGACCGCGAAGGCGTTCAGCATCCGCGACGGCACGACATGGAGCTCGGGCACGGCAGGCAGCCCCGCGCGGCGCGCCAGTTCCTCCACCAGCGCGACGCCTTCGGGGAAGTGATGGCGCGCCAGCGGGCGGGCCTTGTACATCTGCAGCACCATGCGCGGGCTGACGCGGCCGACCATGGTGATGGAGAAACCGCCCAGGACCAGCGCCAGGATCACGCCGACAAGCCCGCCGAAGACATAGGCGGTCACGGCGAGCAGCAACAGGCTTCCGCCGGCCAGCAGCAGCGTGTGAACGCTGTTGATCAGGCGGCGGCGCCGGTGCTCGAGCGGTCCGGACGGCGGCAAAAAGACCATTCCCGGGATATGGTGTGGCGCCGACGTCTTGCGAAGGGCTGCACGGAGGATTAACCCGGAAAAGTCAAACTTCGGCGGGAACGGTTTGAGCATGCCGTCGATTTGCCTACCTTATCCTTCAGGGACGCAAGGGCGATGCCGAGCAGAAGACCGGGGAAGAATGGCATGAAGGGCAAGAAGCCGTCGTGAAACCGGCCGTGGAGTAGATGAGACCCAGCAAGTTCATATGGCCGGCCGTCGGCATCGCGGCGATCATCCTCTCCTCCTGGCTCCTCTATCACGAGCTGCGCGGGGTCTCGTTCGCCGAGCTGCATGACAGCCTGAGCGGCATCCCGGCGAGCGGCTGGGTGCTCTCCGCCCTCTGCACGCTCGTCGCCTATGCCGCGCTCGCCGGCTACGACCGCATCGCGCTGCTGCATCTCGGCCGCCATGTGAACTGGCTCTTCATCACCATATGCTCCTTCACCACCTATGCGCTGTCGCACACGATCGGAGCCTCGGTGTTCTCGGGCGCGGTGGTCAGGTATCGCGCCTATTCCTCGCGCGGGCTGAGGCCGCAGGAGATCGGCCTGCTGGTGGCGTTCTGCTCCTTCACCTTCGCGCTGGGCGTGGTGCTGCTGACCGGGCTGGTGCTGATCATGGCGCCCGACATCACCGACAGGTTCGGCGACCTGCTGCCGGAGAGCCTGTCGATGACCACGGGCTACCTGCTGCTCGCGCTGGTAGGCTTCTACGTCTTCGGAAGCTGGATACACCTCAAGCCGTTCCGGCTCGGATCCTTCAGCCTCCACTATCCGCACCTGCCGATCGTGGCGCGCCAGCTCGTCATCGGGCCGCTCGAGCTGCTCGCCGCGGCGGGCATCGTCTATTTCGCGCTGCCGGAGGCCGGCAATCCCGGCTATCTGATCGTGCTCGGGATTTTCCTGATCTCGTTCTCGATCGCGCTCATTTCCCATGCGCCGGGCGGGCTCGGCGTGCTGGAGCTCGTCTTCATCACCGCGCTTCCGGACATGGACCCGGCCGATGTGCTCGCCGCGCTGCTGGTTTTCCGGCTGTTCTACCTGGTCATCCCGTTCCTGATCGCGATCGTCGTCATCCTGTTCTTCGAACGTTCGCAGCTCATGCGGCCGAGCCTCGATCTGAGGCAACAAGGCAAGTAAGCCGCCTTGCACCAAAAATGAGCCCTTCTTATATACGCGGCAACTTCGCGGGGTCAGCCGGGCTAGTGGCTGGCAAGCGCATTTTTCGAACAGGGGCCGTCGCAGGAACGCCTCATTGGGTCCTGACGGCTCGCTAAACGGAGAGAAGAAGAAAATGGCGAAAGTTATCGGCATCGATCTGGGAACGACCAACTCCTGCGTCGCCGTCATGGACGGCAAGGACGCGAAGGTCATCGAGAATGCGGAAGGCGCGCGCACGACACCGTCGATCGTCGCCTTCACCGATTCGGACGAGCGGCTCGTCGGCCAGCCGGCCAAGCGGCAGGCCGTCACCAATCCGGAGAACACCTTCTTCGCGATCAAGCGCCTGATCGGCCGTCGCTACGACGACCCGATCACCGACAAGGACAAGAAGCTCGTCCCCTACCAGATCGTGCAGGGCGACAATGGCGACGCCTGGGTCGAGGCGCAGGGCAAGAAAATGGCACCCCCGCAGGTGTCGGCCGACGTGCTGCGCAAGATGAAGAAGACCGCCGAGGACTACCTTGGCGAGAAAGTGACCGAGGCCGTGATCACG
>CAYYZC010000094.1:8288-9950 GCA_964475605.1 uncultured Chelativorans sp. | reverse complement strand
GTGCCGCAGCGCGAGCTCGTGCTGGCCATGGAGAAGATCGGCGAGACCCTGAAATCGCAGGCCGGCCACGTCACCATCAACGGCCATACCGACGGACGGCCCTTCGCAAGCGGAGAATACGACAACTGGCGTCTGTCCACGGCCCGCGCCCATGCCGCCTATTACATGCTGGTCCGCGGCGGCCTGCCGGAGGAGCGCATCGGCGAAATCGCCGGCTATGCCGACCGCAAGCTGAAAGTGCCCGACGATCCGTTCGCCGATGCCAACCGGCGCATCGAGATCCTGCTGGAGACCGGCGGATGAAGCACCTGCTCGGGCTGCTGACGGGAACCTGGCTCGCCGCTCTGGCGGCAGGCGCCCATGCCGCGCCGGACGGCCTGGCGCCCGACCGCATGGTCCGCTCGCTGCAGCTCGTCCAGGACCGGATCGCCAATGGCGACCACGCCGCACTTCCGATGCAGCGCAAGCTCCTGGAGCTGATCGACGCCCGCCTGCGCAATGCCGATCCAGCCGAGTTCGAGGGTGAGGCGAATTTCCGCGCCCTGATGATCTATGCGACGAGCGGCGGCAACCCGGAGACCATCGCGCCGCTGCTGGCGCGCCTCGACCTCGAAGGCGACCGGGCGGCGCTGGGCGCCGCCGTCGTCGACTACCTGAACGGCAATCTCGCAGAAGCGCGGGCGGCGCTGGAGCCGGTCGAGCCGTCGGCCTTCAACGACGAGCTCGCCGCCTCGATCGGCCTCGTCAAGGCGTCGATCGAGGCCCGCGACGAGCCCGCTTCGGCGCTCGCCATGCTCGACCGCGCGCGGCTGCTGGCGCCGGGCACGCTGGTCGAGGAGGCCGCGCTCAGGCGTTCCATAGTGCTCGCCGCCGAGCTCGGCGAGACGGAGCGCTTCTTCCGCGCCTCCAGCCAGTATGCGAGGCGCTTCATCCGCTCGCCCTATGCCAGCCAGTTCGCCGATGCCTTCGTCGACGGGGTGCTGGCGCTCACCCCTCCCGTCGAGACGGCGAGGATCGAGGAGGTGGTGGTCTGGATGACTGCCGAGCAGGAGAAGACAATCTATCTGCGCCTCGCCCGTCTCAGCGCCGTCGAAGGCGACGCCGATCTGCTCGCCTTCGCCTCGTCGAAGGCGGCTGGCAAAGAAGAGAACGAAAAGCCGGCCGATCCGCGCAGCAAGCTCTATTCCAGCATTTCATCGGTCACCTCGGCTTCCGTCGAGGATGTCTATGAGCGGCTGAAGACGATCGACGGGTCGGAGCTTTCGAAACGCGACCGCGCCCTGCTTGATGCTGCGAAGACCGTGGCGGCGGAGGTGCTGGCGCCGGCCTTCCCGCCGCCGGTCAGGGCCGACGCGCATCTGCTGCCGAGCGCGCCGCAGCCTGCCGCCGCTCCCGGCCCGGCCGGCGAGGAGGCGGTCGATCCGCTGATCGCAACCGCCCGCTCGAAGCTCGAAGCAATCGACGATTTGCTTCAGGAGAACAGCCAATGACAGTCATGCTTTCGATCTCCGCAGCTCCGGTCCAGGCCCCGCCGGCAAGGGCCGATCGCGGCGCGAAGGCCGGCACGGCACAGGAGAACGGCTTTGCCAGCACATTGGCGCCTTCCCAGGGCGAGCCGCGCCGCAAAGGCCAGGACGAGCTGTCCGAGGGCGAGGCCGGCGC
>CAYYZC010000094.1:3678-8188 GCA_964475605.1 uncultured Chelativorans sp. | reverse complement strand
CGGCGCCGGTGACGGTGGTCGAGCCGGAGGCGACACCGGCGGGCGAGCGGCCATCGGCCCCGGCCCGCCAGCTCTCCTCGACGCTCGGCGCGGCTGCGGTCGGCAAGCCCGCCGACGCAGCACTTGCGCCCGAGCCCGGCGGGACCCGCGCCGGAACAATACCGCAGTCGCAGCAGAGCACCGTCGAGCCTGCAATGCGTGGCACGAACGCTTCGGAGGGCCGGCCGACCATCGCAGCCGACAGGCAGCCCGCTCTCGCCCGCGGCACGACGATGCCGACCGTTCCGGCCAAGGGCGGTCAGGAAGCCGCGCAGCCCGTCGCCGCGGCCGCGCCGACCCAGCCGGCAAGCCCGGCGCAAACGGTCGTTTCAGCCCTTCGTGCCGATCCCGAGCTGCGCGCCGGGGCGGGCGAAGCGGCAACTGCCGCTGCCCAGCATGGCTTCGCCGCGCGGAACGGTCTCCGCAGCCTGAAGATCCAGCTCCATCCGGCCGAGCTCGGCATGGTAACGGCCCGCCTCGCCAGACAGGGAGCACAACTTTCGATTGAGTTACAGGTGGAGAGCGACGAGGCGCGCCAGCGCCTCTCGAGCGACTCCGACACGATCGTCAAGGCGCTGCGCGGCCTCGGCTTCGACATCGACCGCGTCACCATCCAGCAGGCGTCGGCAACGCCGGCGTCGAACGGCCAGCAGCCGGGCTCAGCCTCGCGCGACGGGGCGTTCCAGAACATGAGCAATGGCGACAAGGGCGCCGAAGGGCGGTCGTCGGACGGCAGGCCGGACGCACAGACCGGCGGAGGACATGGCAATGGCGGTCGTGAAAAACCTGGCGCTGCTTCTCGCGACGGCATTTATATCTAGCACGCTGACCGTCGGCGCGGCGATCGCATCCAATGCCTGCGAGGCGGAGATCCTGCGGGCCGCCGACCGCTACGGCGTGCCGGCCGGCATCCTCTATGCGGTCGGGCTGACGGAGACCGGCCGCAAGGGCAGTCTCCAGCCCTATGCGCTCAACATCGAGGGCCACGCCGTCTATGCCCGCTCGGCCAGGGAGGCGGTGGCGGAATTCCGCCAAGCGCAGGCCGGCGGCGCCAGGCTGATCGACCTCGGCTGCATGCAGATCAACCACCACTATCACGCCGAGAAATTCGCCAATGTCGGCCAGATGCTCGATCCGCGGGCCAATGTCGACTATGCGGCGCGCTTCCTGGTCGAGTTGAAGAAGCGGCACCAGACATGGTCGATGGCGGTGGCCCGCTATCATGCCGGCCCCGACAACGACCCGGCGCAGAAGCGCTATGTCTGCCGCGTCATCGCCAATCTGGTCGCGACCGGCTTCGGCAACTGGACGCCGGCGGCGAGGAGCTTCTGCAATCCATGATTGCGTCGCCGCTCCGTACAGGACGCAGCGGGACTCCCAAGAAACCACCTACCAGAAATCACCATTGTCGGCGATTCCCGCCAAAGGTTACCCCTTGCTTAACAGATTGATCAACTGATTCGGGGGGCGGCCGATGATAGTGATTGTGGATGAGCGCGAGCTCGTAAAAGACGGCTACAACTCACTTTTCCATCGCGAGGGCGTAGCCAGCGCAGGCTTCGGCTCGAGCGAGTTCGGCGACTGGGTCGAGTCCGCGGCCGACGACGATGTCAAGGCGGTCAGCGCCTTTATCCTCGGGGAATGTACGGCCGACGTCGCCCTGCCCCGCAAGATCCGCGATCGCTCCGGCGCACCGGTGATCGCGCTCAGCGAGCGCCACTCGTTGGAGAACACGCTGCGCCTGTTCGAGGCCGGCGTCGACGACGTGGTCCGCAAGCCGGTGCATATCCGCGAGCTCCTGGCGCGCATCACCGCCATCGGCCGCCGCGGCGCCGACGAGGGCGACGCCACCGAGATCGGCGACCTCAAGGTCTTCATGGACGGCCGCGATCCCGAGGTGAAGGGTGCGCCGCTGCCGCTGCCGCGCCGCGAGCGGCGCATCCTGGAGTTCCTTGCCGCCAACCAGGGTCGCCGCGTCACCAAGACCCAGGTCTTCAACCATATCTACGGCGTCTTCGACGAGGACGTCGAGGAGAACGTGGTCGAGAGCCACATCAGCAAGCTGCGCAAGAAGCTGCGCGAGCGCCTCGGCCGCGACCCGATCGATTCCAAGCGCTTCCTCGGATACCGGCTCGTCGTCTGATGGCCCCCTCCGCCCCGACAAGCGAGGAGGACAGCTTCACGCAAGACATCTCGTTTAGCCTCGCAGGCGGCAAACCCCTGCACGAGGAGAATCCGCAATGAGCCTCTATGGAATGATGCGCACCGGCGTATCCGGCATGGCCGCGCAGTCGAACCGGCTGGCGACCGTCGCCGACAACATCGCCAATTCGAACACCACCGGCTACAAGCGCGCCTATACGGAATTCTCCTCCCTCGTCATTCCCGGCACCAAGGGCGCCTATACCTCCGGCGGCATCCAGACCTCGATCCGCAATGCGGTCTCGCAGCAGGGGCCGATCCAGTTCACCTCCTCGACCAGCGATCTCGCCATCAGCGGCAACGGCTTCTTCGTCGTGCATGACCAGGCCGGCTCGCCCTTCCTGGTCCGCGCCGGTTCCTTCGTGCCTGACGGCAGCGGCCGCCTCGTCAATGCCGCCGGCTTCTACCTGACCGGCTACTCCTACGCCAACGGCCAGCCGAGCGCGGTCGCCAACGGCTTCAACGGGCTCGAAGTCGTCAGCATCGCCGATTTCGAGGTCTCCGCAACGCCGACCGAGAACGGCAATTTCGTCGCCAATCTGCGCGCCGACGCCGACATCGTCCCGGCGCCGGCACCGGCCGTCGAAACGCTCCCCAGCGCGAACACGGCCGACTCCACCTACACGCACAAATCCTCCTTCGTCGCCTACAATCATCTCGGCGAAGACATGATGTTCGACGTCTACTTCACGAAGACGGCCGCAAACCAATGGCAGGTCGCGGTCTTCGATCAGGCCGATGCAGCGCCGGGAACCTCGTTCCCCTACAGCTCCGGACCGCTGGACGTCGCGACGGTCAATTTCGATCCGACCACCGGCCAGGTGGTCGGATCGCCTCAGCTCCTGCTGAACACCCTCCCCAACGGGCAGGAGATCGCCATCAATCTCAGCTCGCTGAGCCAGTTCGGCATGGATTTCACCGGCCTTGATCCGAATATCGACGGTGCGGGCCCGAGCCCGATCGAGGAAGTGCGCATCAGCCCCGACGGCGTCGTCTCCGCGCTCTACAAGAACGGCACCGAAAAGGCGCTCTACCAGATTCCGCTGGCCACCGTTCAGAGCCCCGACCAGCTCACCGTGCTGCCGGGCAACGTCTACACGCAGAGCTCCGATTCCGGCGACGTGAAGATCGGCTTCCCGACCCAGGGCGGGCTCGGCCAGATCATGTCGGGCGCGCTCGAAGGCTCCAATGTCGACATCGCCAGCGAGCTCACCAACATGATCGAGTCGCAGCGCAACTACACCGCCAACTCCAAGGTCTTCCAGACCGGCTCCGAGCTTCTCGATATCCTCGTCAACCTGGCACGGTAACAGCAGTCTGCGCATGCACGGAAAGCAGGAACTATGTCACTAAGCACCGCACTGAGCATCGCGCAGACTTCCCTTCTCAATACCTCGCGCCAGTTCGGCGTCGTCTCCCGAAACGTTTCCGACGCCTCCAACCCGGACTATTCGCACCGCTCGGCGGTGCTTTCGAGCCTCACCTACGGCGCGCGGGTCGTGGAGATCCAGCGCGCCGCCAACCAGGCGCTGTTCCGCCAGAACCTGTCGGCGCTCTCCGGCTGGTCGGCGCAGAGCATGCTGGGCGACGGGATCGACCGGCTCACCCTTTCCGTCAACGGCGTCGACAACGCGACGTCGCCGGGCGCCCTGCTGGGCGAGCTCCAGAAGGCGATCCAGTTCTATTCGGCCACGCCGTCGAACCGCACGCTGGCCGAGAACGCCGTCGAGGCCGCGCGCCAGCTCGTCGGCCGGTTCAACGAGGGCACCGAGGCGATCCAGTCCTTCCGCGCCGACATGGACGCGCAGATCACGACCAGCGTCAGCGAGCTCAACGAGCTGCTCGCCCAGTTCAAGTCCAACAATGACGAGATCATCAACGGCACCCGCGCCAATCGCGACATTCTCGACGCGCTCGACAAGCGCGACGCGCTGCTGAAGAAGATCGCCGAGATCGTGCCGGTCTCGACCATCCGGCGCGCCGACAACGACATGATGATCATCACTGCCGAGGGCGCGACGCTGTTCGAGACCGTCGCCCGCAAGGTGACGTTCGAGTCGACGATCTATTACGATGCCGGCGTCACCGGCAGCGGCATCCGCGTCGACGGCGTTCCGATCGCCACCGGCGTCGGCGGCAACACCAACGCATCCGGCTCGCTCGCCGCGATGCTGCAGCTCCGCGACACGATATCGGGCGGCATGCAGACGCAGATCGACGAGATGGCGCGCGGGCTGAACGCCGCCATCCCCGGCCTGCTGACCTGGGG
>CAYYZC010000094.1:0-3578 GCA_964475605.1 uncultured Chelativorans sp. | reverse complement strand
GAGACCAAGAGCGCGCTTCTCCTGCGAACCTCGGCCGCGCTCTCCAACGCCACCCAGGTCAATATGGACGAGGAGATGTCGCTGCTGCTGGAGCTGGAGCATTCCTACTCCGCTTCGGCGCGCCTGATCCAGGCCATCGACAACATGCTGGCGACGCTCCTGGATGCGGTGAGGTAGCACCATGAAGATTTCCTTCGTCTCCTCGCAGGCCGTCTCGCAGGCGCTCCGCTACCAGATGATGCGGATGCAGGCCGATCTTCACAAATCGCAGCAGGAGGCCGTCACCGGCCGCGCGGCGGATGTCGGCGTCGCGCTCGGCGCGCGCGCCGGCTACACCTTCTCGCTCACCCGCGAGAGCGAACGCCTGAAGGGCCTGATCGATTCCAACCAGCTCGCCGCCTCGCGCCTCGCCTCCACGCAGATCGCGATGCGGCAGATGACGGACACCGCGCAGGACCTCGTATCGTCCTTCACCACCGCGCTGTCGGGCACTTCCGACAACGAGCTGCCGCGCCAGGATGCCAGCGAGGCGCTCGGCATGATGACGTCGCTGCTCAATTCGAGCCTCAATGGCGAGCATCTCTTCGCCGGCATCAACACCGACGTGCGCCCGATCGCCGATTTCACCGATCCCGCCTCGGCGAACCGCGTCGCCTTCGACCAGAGCTTCCAGATCTATTTCGGCTTCTCGCAGACCGATCCCGCCGTCGCGACGATCACCAAGGCGCAGATGGAGGACTTCATCACGACCGAGGTCGAGCCGCAGTTCCTCGGCGCCGGCTGGGCGGCCGCCTGGTCGACGGCGACCGACCAGCAGATCGTCTCGCGCATCACCCTTTCGGAGACCGCCGAGACCTCCGTCACCGCCAATGCGCCGGGCATCCGCAAGATGACCATGGCCGTGGCCATGGTCTCCAACCTGCTCCAGGGCGAACTCGGCCAGGGCGCGCGCGATGCGGTGCTGACGCGCGCCAACGAGCTGCTCGGCGAGGTCGTGATCGATCTCGCCAACGAGCAGTCGCTCGCCGGCCTAGCCGAGCAGCGCATCGCGGCGGCCAGCGACCGGCTTTCCCTACAGATGGACCTGTTCGCCAACAGCGTCAGCAGCCTGGAGGGCGTCGACCCCTATGCGGCGGCGACCCACGTCAACAGTCTTCTCACCCAGATCGAGGTATCCTACGCGCTGACCGCGCGCATCCAGCAACTGAGCCTCCTCAGATATCTGGGGCCCTGAGACCGGCAGAGCAGCCACGAAAGAAAGAGCAGCAGAGCAGCATGTATCAATTCTCCTATGCCGAGGTTCAGCTCGATGCGGTCTCCGACGCCAAGGACCGCGAGAGGCAGTTGCTGTCGCGCTCGATCGATCTGCTGGTCGAGGCCCGCGAGAAGGGCCCGCAGTCGATCCAGGCCGTCGAGGCCATCCATTTCCTCAACCGCGTCTGGACCGTCTTCGTCGAGGATCTCGCGGGCCCCGAAAACGAGCTGCCGCGCGAGCTGCGCGCCAATCTGATCTCGATCGGCCTGTGGCTGCTGCGCGAGGCCGAGGAGATCCGCCAGGGCCGCTCCGACAACATCGAAGGGCTGATCGAGGTCTCGCAGATCATCCGGGACGGGATGCAATGAAGAATGCGCTCAGGATCACGCTCAAGGCCAACGAGAAGATCTACGTCAACGGCGCCGTCATCAGGACCGACCGCAAGGTGTCGCTGGAGTTCCTGAACGACGTCCAGTTCCTGCTCGAGGGCCATGTGCTGCAGGCCGAGGACGCGACCTCGCCGCTGCGCCAGCTCTATTTCATCGTCCAGGTCATGCTGATGAACCCGAACGGCGCGAGCGAGGCGCGCGACATGTTCAGGCATTCTCTGCCGCTGCTCCTGGCCTGCTTCGAGGAGGAGCAGATGCTCTCGACGCTCAAGCATGTCGACCGCCTCGTCGGCGAGGGCCATGTCTACGAGGCGCTCAAGGCGATCCGCTCGCTCTATCCGCTGGAAGAGGCGATCCTCGCCGGCGGCGACCGAACCCCGATCACCATCCCTCTCGTCGCAGCGGAGTAGAGCCCATGCAGGTCAATCCCTTCAACGCGGCGCCCCAGGCCGCGCCCGCCCGCGCCGCCAACACCGCCGGCGAGACCCAGCCGGCCTCGACGGTCGGCGGGCCGCAGACGGTCGACTACGAGACGTTCCTGAAGCTGCTCGTCGCGCAGATGAGGAACCAGGACCCGACGAGCCCGATGGAATCGACCGACTATGTCGCCCAGCTCGCCACCTTCTCGCAGGTCGAGCAGTCGATCCAGATGAACAAGAAGCTGGACGAGATGATGCAGGCCAATTCGCTCTCCCAGGCGAGTGGGCTGATCGGCAAGGAGATCGAGTCGATGGACGGCGCCGTCAAGGGGATCGTCCGGCAGGTCGAGCTCTATACCGACGGCATCGTCGCGGTGCTCGACAACGGCGACAAGGTCGCCATGACGCCGGGCGTCGTCATCCGCGATCCGGATTTCACCCCGCCGCCGTCCGACGACACGCCGCCCGAGGGCGAGGCCGCGTGAACGAGGCGGATGCCCTCGACATCGTCCAGTTCGCGATCTGGACGGTGCTGACGGCGTCAGGTCCGGCCGTTGTGGTCGCGATGGTGGTCGGCGTCGGCATCGCCTTCATCCAGGCGCTGACCCAGGTGCAGGAGATCACCCTGACCTTCGTGCCGAAGATCGTCGCCATCCTGCTCGCCGTCGCCTTTTCCGCCCCTTTCGTGGGCGGCCAGATCAACGCCTTCACCACGGTCATGTTCCAGCGCATCGAAGGCGGGTTTTGACGAACGACCGCCGGAGGTCCCTGCCCACCTTCGCGCAAGCTTGACCGCCTAGTCTGCGAGGCCGAACGGTGCCCGTGCGCCGGCAGCAACCCGCAGGACAGGCAGCTTTCATGGCCATCAGCGAATCCGCATCCGCGCCCCTCCTCCCGTCGCGACGGTTCGGGCGCGACATCGCCTTCGCGCTCGGCATCATCGTCATCCTGTCGATCCTGTTTCTGCCGATCCCGGCCTTCCTGATCGACATGGGGCTCGCCTTCTCGATCGCGACCTCGGTCCTGATCCTGATGGTCTCGCTGTGGATCCAGCGGCCGCTCGACTTCACCTCCTTCCCGACCGTGCTCCTTATCGTCACCATGCTGCGCCTGTCGCTCAACATCGCGACGACGAGGCTGATCCTGTCGCACGGCAATGAGGGGACGCATGCGGCGGGCCACGTCATCGACGGCTTCTCGAGCCTTGTCATGGCCGGCGATTTCGTCATCGGCCTGATCGTCTTCCTGATCCTGGTCGTGGTGAACTTCATCGTCATCACCAAGGGCGCGACGCGCATCGCAGAGGTCGGTGCCCGCTTCACCCTCGACGCCATGCCCGGCAAGCAGATGTCGATCGACGCCGACCTTTCCGCCGGCCTGATCGACGACAAGGAGGCGCAGCGCCGGCGCAGCGAGCTGGAGGAGGAAAGCTCCTTCTTCGGCGCCATGGACGGCGCCTCGAAATTCGTCCGCGGCGACGCCATCGCCGGCCTGATCATCACCGCGATCAACATC
>CAYYZC010000093.1:0-10129 GCA_964475605.1 uncultured Chelativorans sp. | reverse complement strand
GGTCCGCTTCGCGCCGGAAGGCGCGGTGCCCGGCGACCGCATCGTCGGCATCATCCAGCCGGGTTCCGGCATCACCATCTATCCGATCCAGTCGCCGGCGCTCACCGCCTTCGATGACCAGCCCGACCGCTGGATCGACGTCCGCTGGGACATCGACCACGATTCCAAGGAGCGCTTTCCCGCCCGCATCACCGTCACCGCGATCAACGAGCCCGGCTCGCTCGCCAATATCGCGCAGACCATCGCGGCCCATGAAGCCAACATCCACACGCTTTCGATGGTGCGCACCGCGCCCGACTTCACCGAGATGGTCTTCGATCTGGAAGTCTGGGACCTCAAGCATCTCAACCGGCTGCTCTCGCAGCTCAAGACCAACAGCAGCGTCAGCGACGTCAAACGGGTCCACGGATGACGCATCATGAGCTGCAAATTGCCGCAGGCCGGCCTGATCTGCGATAGTACCGCCACTGTGCGGACCAGCGCTTGTCAGGCTGTTCTCGGAGCGGAAGGAAAGATGATCTTCAGGAGGCGGAAACCACACGCCGGACTGCTCGCTCCGCAGACGAGCGTGCGCGGATGATCATCGGCATCGGCAGCGACCTGATCGACATCAGGCGGATCGAGAAGACGCTCGAGCGGCATGGCGAGCGTTTCCGCGCCCGCGTCTTCACCGAGATCGAGCAGGCCAAGTCGGAGCCGCGCAAGGAGCGCGCCGCCTCCTATGCCAAGCGCTTCGCGGCCAAGGAGGCCTGCGCCAAGGCGCTCGGCACCGGGCTGTCGCGCGGCGTCTTCTGGCGCGATATGGGCGTCGTCAACCTGCCGGGCGGCAAGCCGACCATGGAGCTGACCGGAGGCGCGGCGCGGCGGCTCGCCGCGATCCTGCCGCCCGGTCATCGTGGCTTCGTCCATCTGACCATCACCGACGATTTTCCGCTCGCCCAGGCTTTCGTCATCATCGAGGCATACCCGCTGCCCGGCGCCGGGTCGGCATAGCGGTCCGGTCCGGCAGCCTTGCGACCCGGCAGGCGAGGGGGTAGGCCCTTTCAATCGAGGCCTGAAAAGGTCTAAGACGGAGCCCGATCCGCAATCGAGGACGAGATGAGCGTGGCTGACAAATCGCAGAAGAAATCCGGCGGGCTCGGCGAGACCGTCAGCGTCATCGTGCAGGCATTGCTGCTGGCGCTCGTCATCCGGACGCTCTTCTTCCAGCCTTTCTCGATCCCCTCCGGCTCGATGCGCCCGACGCTTCTGGAAGGCGACTATCTCTTCGTCACCAAATGGGCCTACGGCTATTCGAAATACTCGCTGCCGTTTTCCCCGGACATCTTCTCCGGCCGCATCTGGGGCGGATCGCCGGAGCGCGGCGACGTCGCCGTCTTCAAGCTGCCGCCCAATCCCTCGCTCGACTACATCAAGCGCGTGATCGGCCTGCCGGGCGACACGATCCAGGTGCGCGACGGCCAGCTCTTCATCAATGACGAGCCGGTCCAGCGCGAACTCGTCGGCCATGTCGACAACCCCGACATCACCGAGGTCAACCGGCCGGTCGAGGTCTGGCGCGAGACGCTGCCCAACGGCATCTCCTACGAGACGCTCAACCTGACCAACAATTCGATCGGCGACAATACCGAGGAATATGTCGTGCCGCCCAACCACTATTTCATGATGGGCGACAACCGGGACAATTCGACCGACAGCCGCTTCTCGGTCGGCTATGTGCCTTATGAGAACCTCGTCGGCCGCGCCAACATCATCTTCTTCTCGATCGCCGGCGGAGCGAGCCCGCTGGAGATCTGGCAATGGCCGTCCGAGCTGCGCCTGGGGCGCATCTTCGACATGGTCGAGTAGAGGACCGGCCCTGGCCTTGTCGCGCAAACCGCTGAACGGCGACGAACTGGCCGACGCGGTCGCCGGGATCGTCGGCGCCGAGATCGCCGACCGGGAGCTGCTGAGGCGGGCGCTCACCCATGCCAGCGCCCGCGGCGCCTCGGCGATCGACTATCAGCGGCTGGAGTTCCTGGGCGACCGCGTGCTGGGCCTCGTCGTCGCCGAGATGGTCTTCGCCGCCAATCCCGGCGCGCCCGAGGGCGAGCTGTCGCTGCGCCTCAACGCGCTCGTCAATGCCGAGACGCTTGCCGAGATCGCCGACCAGTCCGGCCTGTCGGAGCTGATCCAGGCCGGCAGCGAGGTGCACCGGCTGGCGGCGCGCAAGCGCGTCAACCTCAAGGCCGACGTCACCGAGGCGCTGATCGCGGTGATCTATCTGGAGCACGGCCTGCCGGTGGCGCGCGCCTTCATCGCCCGCCATTGGGAGGCGCATTCGAAGATGCCGCAAGCGGCGCGGCGCGACGCCAAGACCGAGCTCCAGGAATGGGCGCATCAGCAGGCCGGGGCCGTGCCCGACTATGCGGTCGAGGACCGAAGCGGCCCCGATCACGACCCGCTCTTCCGCGTCCGCGTTGCGCTGTCCGGCCTGCCGCCCGCCCATGGCGAGGGGCGTTCCAAACGGGAGGCCGAGCAGGCGGCGGCCGCCGCGATGCTGGAGCGCGAAGGTGTGTGGCCGCAGACGGAGGACGCAGGATGAGCGACGGCGAGGCGGCACCTGCCAGGACGCGCTCCGGCTTCGTCGCGCTGATCGGCGCGCCCAATGCCGGCAAGTCGACGCTTCTCAACCGGCTCGTCGGCGCCAAGGTGTCGATCGTCACCCACAAGGTGCAGACGACCCGCGCCCTGATCCGCGGCATCGCCACCCATGACGATGCGCAGATCGTCTTCGTCGACACGCCCGGCATCTTCGCGCCGAAGCGGCGGCTCGACCGCGCCATGGTCACCACCGCCTGGGGCGGTGCCAAGGATGCCGACCTCGTCCTCGTCCTGATCGATGCAGAGCGCGGCCTGGGCGAGGAGGTGAAGGCGATCCTCGACGGCCTCGCCGACATCCGCCAGTCAAGGCTGCTGGTGCTCAACAAGGTCGACCGGGTCAAGCGCGAGACGCTGCTCGAGCTGACGGCCGAAGCCAATCGCCGCGCTTCCTTCGAGGCGACCTTCATGATCTCCGCGCTCACCGGCTCGGGCTGCGAGGACCTGCTCGGCCATCTCGCGCAGCGTTTGCCCGAAGGACCGTGGTTCTATCCGGAGGACCAGATCTCCGACCTGCCGATGCGCCAGCTCGCCGCCGAGATCACCCGAGAGAAGCTCTATCTGCGGCTGCATGAGGAGATCCCCTATTCATCGCATGTCGAGACGGAGAAGTGGGAGGAGCGCAAGGACGGCTCGGTGCGCATCGAGCAGGTGATCTATGTCGAGCGGGAAGGGCAGAAGAAGATCGTGCTCGGCCGCAACGGCGAGGTCGTCCGCGCCATCGGCACCGCCTCGCGCAAGGAGCTGGCGGAGATCCTTGAGCGGCCGGTGCATCTCTTCCTGTTCGTCAAGGTGCGGCGGAGCTGGAGCGACGATCCCGAACGCTATCGCGAGATGGGGCTGGATTTTCCCCGCTGACGCCGGTCTAGCAGGGGCGCAGATCCTTCTCGAACCAGAGATGGGCATAGGGATTGTCGTTGTAGCGCGCGATCTCGCGATAGCCGGCCTTGCGGTAGAGCGCCTGGGCTTCGGCAAGCGCGCGGTTGGTGTCGAGCCGCACGCGGCGCAGTCCCCCCGCTGATGCCTCGCTTTCCAGCGCCTCCAGCAGCTTTTGCGAAAGCCCGAGCCCGCGCACTTCCGGCGCCACCCACATGCGCTTGATCTCGCCCGTCTCGGAGTCGAGCCGGTTCAGCACGCCGCAGCCGACGGCCGCGCCGTCGAGCCGCGCGATCAGGAACAGCCTCGGCGCGTGCTGCGTTTCCTCGCGGTCTCCGGGATTGCCGAGAGACTGGTCGAAACCGTTCTCGAAGCGACGGTCGAGCTCGGCAAAATATGCGGCAAGGCAGGCTTGTGCGTCGCGGCTGTCGGGCGGCTCGGGGCCGATCCTGACCGAAGCGGCCGTCATCAGCCGTTCCACCTCCCCCATCGCGGCCACCAGCCGCTCGCGCTGGCCGGCGTCGAGCTGCACGACGAACGAGCGGGCGAGATCGTCCGACAGGCGATCATAAGCGGCCTTCTCCTCCGCGCCCTTTTGCGTCAGCACGATGGTCCGGCGGCGGCGATCGTCCTTGCCGGCGCGCAGCACGATCAGGCGCTCCCGCGCCAAGGCGCTTACGAGCCGGCTGAAATAGCCGGAATCGAGACAGAGCCGCTCGCGCAGGCCGCGCATGTCGGACCCCTCCGGCGCGATCTCGGACAGCAGCCGTGCCTGGCCGAGCGGTCGCCCGCGGCCGAGATAGCTCGCCTGCAGCGCCCCGGCCCGCAGGGTGACGATCCGGTTGAAACGCCGGACCCGTGCGATAGCATGATCCATTAGCTGACTTTAGTCAGCTATCCTTGAAGCCGCAAGACGAGACTGTGGCCTTCGACGGGCCGCAGGGTCGGGGAAATGCGGGCTTCGCCTTGAATTTAGCCTCCGCATGGTGGAAGGCTCATTGCATGGAATGGCACGACGAAGGTATCATTCTGGGCACTAGGCGGCATGGCGAGACAAGCGCCATACTGGAGGTGATGACGCGCCGGCGCGGACGGCATCTCGGCCTGGTGCGCGGCGGGCGTTCGCGCCGCATGCAGCCGCTGCTGCAGCCGGGCAACCATGTCGAGCTCACATGGCGCGCCCGTCTCGACGAGCATCTCGGACTCTACCAGGTCGAGCCGCTGGCGCTCAACGCCGCGCGGCTCTTCGACAGCGGCATCGCCGTCTATGGCCTGCAGACGGTGGCGGCGCATCTGCGCCTGCTTCCCGAGCGCGACCCGCATGAGGGCCTGTACGAGGCGCTTCGCCTCATCCTCGACCATCTCGACGACGCCCAGGCGGCGGCCGAGCTGCTCTGCCGTTTCGAGCTGATGGTGCTCGACGAGCTGGGCTTCGGGCTTGATCTGGAACGCTGCGCGGCGACCGGCATGCGCGACGACCTCGCCTATGTGTCGCCGAAATCGGGCCGCGCCGTGTCGCGGCAGGCCGGTGCGCCATGGGCGGAGCGCATGCTCGTGCTGCCCGCCTTCCTGCGCCGCGGCTCGGGCCTGCGCGGCAATGCGCAGGACCTGGAAGCCGCCTTCCGCCTCACCGGCTTCTTCATGCACCGCCATGTCTATGAGCCGCGCGGCATCGAGGCGCCGGAGGCCCGTTCCGGCTTCCTTCTGGCCCTGCGGCGCTGGCACGAACATCCCCGTCGACCTGGAGAAGATGCCGCATGAGCGAAGTCGAACTTTATCCCGGCTATGTGTCGCGGCTGGGGGTGGGCACGATCCCGCATGAGGAAATGGACCACTATGACGGGCTGGAGCTCCTCCAGCGCCTCATTGACGGCCATTACCCGGCGCCCAGCATCGGCTTGCGGCTGAATTTCGGGCTCCACGAAGTGTCCGAAGGCCGCGCCGTCTTCCGCGGGCTGCCGGGCGTCCGCCATCTCAACCCGCTCGGCGGCGTCCATGGCGGCTGGACGGCGGCGATCATGGATTCGGCGCTCGCCTGCGCCGTGCACACCACCATGGCGAAGGGCGAAGCCTATACGACGGCCGAGTTCAAGGTGAACCTGCTGCGTCCGATCACGCCCGAGACCGGCCTCGTCGAATGCGAGGGCATCGTCGTCCATCGCGGCCGCACCACCGCGGTGTCGGAGGCGCGGCTCAAGGACGGCAACGGCAAGCTGCTCGCCTTCGGCACCGAGACCTGCTCGATTTTCCCGGCCGCCAACCTGAAACCGCGTTGACGCCGGCGCGTTTCGGTTGAGCATCAGGAGGCAGCATGCAGAAGCTCTATTCCGCGCTGGCCAGCATCTACTTCGTGGCGGCGACGCTCGCCCTGATGCTGATAGGCTTCCTGCTGCTTGCAATGGCGGTCCTGGAACTGGCGCTTCTTGCAATGGAAGGCAGCGTCGTCGATGGCGCGCTCAACGGCGTCGGCCTGCTCATCATCGGCTTCGCGGTGGTCGAGACCTCGAAATTCATCGCCGAGGAGGAGGTCCTGCGGGACCGCGAGTTGCGATCTTCGACCGAATCGCGCCGCTCGATCACCAAGTTCATCACCATCATCGTGATCGCCGCCAGCCTCGAGGCGCTGGTGATGGTGTTCCAGACCAGCCGCCGCGGCATCGAATACGCGCTTTACCCGGCCGGGCTCTTTATCGCCGCCATGTTCGCGCTGCTCGCGCTCGGCGCCTATCAGTGGCTCTCCAGCCGCATCCTTTCCGACAATCCGCTCGACGGATCGAATCCGCCCGCCAAGGACGAGCCGAAGGACGCGAAACCGCCGCGCCGCCGCGCTTCCGGATAGCCTATCCGGCTGGCGCCACGGCGGCGGGGCGCTCGACCGGCCGTTCCTGTATCGGCCAGTGGACCACCGCGGCAAAGATGCCGAGCAGCACACCCAGCCACCAGACCGGATCGTAGGTTCCGAAGCGGTCGTAGAGGAAGCCGCCGAGCCATACGCCCGCGAACGAGCCGATCTGGTGCGAGAAGAAGACGACGCCGCCCAGCATGCCGAGATGGCGGGTGCCGAACATGATGGCGACCAGCGCATTGGTCGGCGGGACCGTCGACAGCCACAGCAGCCCCATCAGGATCGCGAAGACGACCACCGTTGCCGGCGTCTGAGGCACGAGCAGGAAGGCTGTCACCAGAACCGAGCGGCCGAGATAGATCCAGACCAGGAATTGCGGCTTCGAATAGCGCTGGCCGATGGCGCCTGCGCCGAGCGAGCCGATGATGTTGAAGAAGCCGATCAGCGCCAACGCGATCACGGCGTAGCTCGCTTCGATGCCGATATCCGACAGATAGGCGGGGAAATGCGCGGTGATGAAGGCCACCTGGAAGCCGCAGACGAAGAAGCCGGAAACGAGCAGCACGTAGCTTCGGTGCGCCATCGCCTCGCGCAGCGCCTGGCCCGCGGTCTGCTCGAACACCGCCTGCTGGGCGCGTCCGCTCCTTGAATTGCCGCGCAGCGGGATCGCCAGCACCGGGATGACCAGCATCATCGCGCTCATCACCACCAGCGTGTCGAACCAGCCATAGGCGGAGATCAGGCCCTGGCTGAGCGGCGCGAAGAGGAACATGCCGGCCGAGCCCGCGGCCGTGCCGAGGCCGAAGACGAAGCTGTGCCGCTCCTCCGGCACGTTGCGCGCGAAGGCGGCGAGCACGATGCCGAACGAGCCCGAGGCGACGCCGAGCCCGACCAGCAGCCCGCCGCCGAGATGCAGCATGCCCGGCGTGTCGGCGACCGCCATCAGGACGAGGCCGGCGGCATAGATGACGCCCGACAGCGCCAGCACGCGCCAGGTGCCGTATTTGTCGGCCAGCGCGCCGAACACCGGCGTGCCGATGCCCCAGGCGAGATTCTGGATCGCCATCGCCAGGCCGAAGGTCGTCCGGTCCCAGCCCTTCTCGGCCAGCAGCGGCAATTGGAAGAAGCCCATCGCCGAGCGCGGACCGAAGGTCAGCGCCGCGATCAGGCAGCCGCAGATGATGATCAGCCAGGGCAGGGAGGATCGGCTGGAGGGGATGGCGGCAGCGCTCGTCATGAAAGGCATCCTGTAGGAGATGCTGGCATAATAGCCAAGCCGTCACATCGGCAAAATTGAATTGTTCGGATCGATCGTTCAATCGTGTTGAAGTATCGCGCCTCAGCGGCGGAAAGGCTCGACCGGCGTGATGTCGTGGCCGGGCGGCAGCGGCAACTGGCCGGGATCGTTGCCGAAGCCGCGGATGATGTGCTGGCGCGGGATCGGCTCGCGCACCGGGGGCGCGATCGGCGGCGCGCTGACGGTGGGGCGGATCTCGCGCCGCGGGACGACCTCGATCAGGCCGCTGCCGATCCGCTCGCGCGGCGAGGGGAGTGCCGGCGCCGGTACGTTGAGGACGCTTCCCGGCTGGATCGTCCGCGCATCGATCCCCGGATTGACCCTGCGCAGCGATTCCAGGTTGATGCCGCAGGCCTGCGCGATCCCCGACATCGTGTCGCCGCTGCGCACCGGCATGCGATCCGGGCAGCGCGTCTGCGCGGAAGCCGGGTCGCCGATGGCGAGGAAGACGGCGGGAACCAGTCCGAGCGCCAGTGCAATCTTCGGGAAGACGGTCATGCAGGACCTTTGCATATTGCGATTGCGCGGGGAATGTGCCCGCGTCTCAACAGGTGGTGAGCGCGGAACGGGATCGCCAGCCCGTGTCACAATTCAGCCGCAATCGCCGCGAGTGTGCGGGACATTCGGCTTGCGCGGCAGGAGGCGGCACGCAGGCATCCCGGAGCGGGATCACCGCCTCCATGCCGAGGAATTTTGGCGACTATGGCGCCTGCAATCCGTCCTGCGACCCCGTCCGACATCGCAGCCATCCTCGAGATCGAGAATCATGCCTTCACCACGGATCGCCTTTCGCCGCGGTCGCTGAAACGGCTTGTCGGGTCGCCGGCCGCCGCGCTCCTCGTCGCCGGGACCGGGGGCGGATTGGACGGCTACGCGCTGGTGCTCTTCAGGCGCGGGGCGCGTGTGGCGCGGCTCTATTCGCTGGCGACGGCGGAAGCCGCGCGCGGCCGCGGGCTCGCCTCCGCGCTGCTCGGCGCCGCCGAGGCGGAAACCGGCCGGCGCGGCGCGCGAGCGCTGCGGCTCGAAGTGCGCCGCGACAATGCGGCCGCCCGCGCGCTCTATCGTAACCGGGGTTATTGCGAGATCGGGGAGCGTGCGGATTACTATCAGGACGGCACGGACGCCGTCCGCATGGAGCTTGCGATTCCCGCAATGATCGAAGCAGCCGGGGCCGTCCCATGAGCTGGGTCATCCTGACCGGTCGCCAGAGCGATCTCGACCAGACCGCCACGCCGCACAAGATCATCACCAATCGCGACTATCTCGCCCATCCGGCGCTGTTCCGCAGCCAGCGGCCGAAGGTCATCAACCTGTCCAACAGCTACGCCTATCAGAGCCGCGGCTACTACGCCTCGCTGCTCGCCGGCTCGCGCGGGCATCGCGTGATCCCGACGGTCGAGACGATGATCGACCTGTCGGAGCGCAAGCTCTACGAGAACGCGCTGCCGGAGCTCGAGCAGGCGCTCAACAGATGCCGCAAGGATCTGGGCGGCGCCTTCCCGAAGTCGGTGGCGATCTTCTTCGGCATCGGACCGTCCCGGGCCTGGGACCGTTTCGCCCGCCTGCTCTTCGACTGGTTCCGCGCGCCGGCCCTCGAAGTCACCATCGCCGACGGCGAATGGGCGTCGATCCGCAAGATCGGGTTCCTGCCGCTGGCCCGCATGGCTACCGCCGACAAGCTGCGCTTCCTGGCCGCGATGGAGCGTTATACGGCGCGCGAATGGCGCGACAGCAAGGCGCGCACGCCGGCCCGCTACTCCTTCGCGACGCTGGTCGACCCGCAGGAAGAGCTGCCGCCATCCTCGATCGGCTCGCTGAAGCACTGGTCGCGGATCGCCGAGAAGATGGGCGTCGAGGTCGAGCCGGTCACCCGCAAGGACTTGCCGCGGCTCGCCAATTTCGACGCGCTCTTCATCCGCGAGACGACCGCGATCTCGAACCACACCTACCGCTTCGCGCGCCGCGCGCAGCAGGAGGGAATGCCGGTCATCGACGATCCGATGTCGATGATACGCTGCACCAACAAGGTCTATCTGAGCGAGCTGATGGCGGCGAAGAAGGTGCCGATGCCGCCGACCGTGATGATCGCCGGCCCGGCCGACCTGGAGCTTGCCGCCGACAGGCTCGGCTTCCCGCTGGTCCTGAAGATTCCCGACGGTTCCTTCTCGCGCGGCGTCAAGAAGGCGTCGAACCTCGCCGAGCTCAAGATGCTGGCCGCGACTTGGCTGGAGGATTCCGATCTCCTCATCGCCCAGAAGTTCCTGCCGACGGAGTTCGACTGGCGCGTCGGCGTGCTCGGCGGCCAGCCGCTCTTCGTCGTGCAGTATCTGATGGCGCGCAAGCACTGGCAGATCGTCAACCACGAGCGGCGCGGCAGGCCCGATCAGGGCGGCAGCCGCAGCTTCACCCTCGACGCGGCGCCTGCTTCAGTGGTCGAGACGGCGGTGCGGGCGGCGCGCTGCATCGGCGAC
>CAYYZC010000092.1:0-10134 GCA_964475605.1 uncultured Chelativorans sp. | reverse complement strand
CGTGGAGGCGGTCGACGGATTTGCCCGTTCCGGCCTTCTGCAATACTGGCCCCGTCCGCCCGCACCCGAGATCGCCGATATCATCACGATCTGCGGGGAGGAGCTGCACGACATGCTGCGCGGCGTGACATCGATGAACAAGGCGCTGGCAAACGCTCAACAGCGCGGCGACGCGCTGATGCGCGCCAATGGCCGCTACTGATTCTTCCAGTATCTCGAAGGCGCAGGCCGCGACCCGGCGGCATTGTGCAGTCCGACCTTGAATAAGCCGCAATCCATCGCCATCTAGGCGAAGTGCAGCGCGTCCCCGTCAAAGGGTCGATGCGCTAGCCCCCGCTTTTCGTCCGACCACGGATGTACTGGCGAGTTGGGAAGCGGGCCGCACAAGCTCATATGAGACGCCGAAGCCGTTGGGAGATATCCCCAGCGGCTTTTTCGTTTCCGCAAGGCCGCCTGCCTCGCCTCTCGTTCACCGCCTCAGGTTCGGCATTAGCTCACATCGAGCACGATCTTGCCGATATGGTCGCCCTCTTCCATGCGCTCATGGGCCCGCCAGGCCTCGCTGAGCGGGAAGATCATGTCCATCACCGGCGCCACCTTGCGCACCGCCAGCAGCGGCCAGACCTGCGCTTCCAGCTCGGCTGCGATCTCGCCCTTGAAGGCCGTCGTGCGCGGCCGCAGGGTCGAGCCGGTATGGGTGAGCCGCTTCACCATCAGCTTGGAGTGATCGGTCTCGGCCTTGGCGCCGCCCAGCGTCGCGATCTGGACGATGCGCCCTTCGACCGCCGCCGCCTCGTAATTCCGCGCGACATAGCTGCCGCCGACCATGTCGAGGATGAGGTCGACGCCCTTGCCGTCCGTCGCCGCCTTGGCCGCCGCGACGAAGTCCTCGTCGCGGTAGTTGATCGCGTGATCGGCGCCGAGGCGCATGCAGGCGGCGCATTTGTCGGCCGACCCGGCGGTGGTGACGACCAGCGCGCCGAAGGCATGGGCAAGCTGGATCGCCGTCGTGCCGATCCCCGACGAGCCGCCATGGACGAGAAAACTCTCGCCCGGCCGCAGGCCTCCGCGCTGGAACACATTGTGCCAGACGGTGAAGAAGGTCTCGGGGATGGCGGCCGCCTCGGTGAAGGTGAAGCCGTGCGGGATCGGCAGCGCGCTGGTCTCGGGCGCCGCGACATATTCGGCATAGCCGCCGCCCGGCGTCAACGCCGTGACGAGGTCGCCGACGCGCCAGCGCGCCACGCCGGGGCCGAGTGCTGCGACCTCGCCCGCCGCTTCCAGGCCCGGCAGGTCCGAGGCGCCCCTGGGCGGCGGATAAGCGCCCTTGCGCTGCAGGACGTCGGGCCGGTTGACGCCCGCCGCCCGCACTTTGATCAGGATCTCGCCCTCTCCCGGCACCGGCAGGTCGCGCTTCTCCGGCTTCAGCACAAGCGGCCCCCCCGGCTCGGTGATGGCAATGGCGGTCATCTTCTGCGGCAAGCTCATATCAGCCCAGGATCCTTGATGTTTGCATCGTCTCGCCAACCTTATGTAGAGTCGCGCCGAGGCGAAACACCCGAGGAGGCGCAAACATGGCGATCTTCGAAGAGGAAGCGGGGAAGACGCGGCGCGTCCACGAGATCGGCCAGGATCTTTCGCTGCTCTCGGTCGACGAATTGAGGGCAAGGATCGGCCAGCTTCAGGAGGAGATCGCCCGCATCGAGGCCGAGCTTTCCGCCAAGGGCGCGTCGAGAAGCGCGGCCGAGGCTCTGTTCAGACGCGAATGAGCGCGCACGCGTCGCTTCCGTCGCAGACGCGCCGCCATCTCGTCGCCACATCCTGAGTCGCCAATCACCTCGTCACTCGAGGCCCAGCGCCGCACAAATGCTCTCGACCTACCGACCCATCCTCGCGCTTCTCGGCGGGACAGCGTTCCTGCTCGCCGCTTCCGGGCTGCACGGCCTGCTGCTGCCGCTGCGCGGCCAGGAGGAGTCGTTCGACACCACCTCGCTCGGCCTGCTCGGCACCGCCTGGGCGGCGGGCTTCGTCGCCGGCTGCTTCTTCGCGCCGCGGCTCGTCCGCAAGGTCGGCCATGTGCGCGCCTTCGCCTCCTTCGCCGCGACCGCGGCGATCGTCGGGCTGATGTCGGGCCTGTGGGTTGCCGAGATCGGCTGGATCGTGTTGCGCGCCTTCATCGGCTTCATGATGGCAGGCGCCTTCATGGTCATCGAGAGCTGGCTCAATGAGCGCGCGACCAACGAGAACCGCGGCACCGTGTTCGGCCTCTACATGATGGTCACCTACGCCTCGATCATGGCCGGGCAGATGCTGGTCGCCTTCGGCGACGTCAACTCGTCGACGCTGTTCATGATCGTCGGCATGCTGTTTTGCGCCTCGCTGATCCCGACCGCCATCTCGTCGGCGACCACGCCGCAGCCGCTCGCCGACGTGAAGCTCGATCTCCGCGGTCTCTACCGCAACTCGCCGGTCGCGGCGGTCGGCTGCCTGCTGATCGGCGCGGCCAACGGCGCGTGGGGCACGCTCGGCGCCGTCTACGGGGCGCGCATCGGCATCTCGACCTTCGAGATCGCAACCATGATGAGCCTCGTCGTCATCGCCGGGGCGGTGGCGCAGATGCCGGTCGGGCGCATCTCGGACCGGACCGATCGACGCTTCGTGCTGGCGGGCGCCGCGGTCGGCGCGGCCCTGTTCGCGCTTGCCGTCTTCGTCTTCGCGCCGCGCTCCGGCATCGCCGTGCTCGTCCTGACCGCAGGCTACGGCGCGCTCGCCTATACGCTCTATTCGATCGCCGTCGCCCATGCCAACGACCACGCCACCGCCGAGGACTTCATCAGGATTTCCGGCGGCCTGCTCATGCTCTACGGTTTCGGCACCATCGTCGGGCCCCTCGCCGCCGCCTTGCTCATGGAGCGCCTGCGGCCCGAAAGCCTGTTCCTCGCCACCGCGCTCGCCCATCTGTCGCTTGCCGCCTACACGATGCTTCGCGTCTCCCGGCGGGCGCCGATCCCGATCGAGGATCGCGAGGCCTTCAAGACGCTTCCCGCCGAGCGCGCCGTGACCCCGCAGGCGGTCCTGCTCGACCCGCGCAGCGACAGCGACAGCAATGACGATGCCGCAGGCGAGACGCCCGACGACGAGAGGCTCGAGCAGGTCGACTGAGCTCTGCCGCCGGCATCCGCCAACTTCGCTCGCTCAAGGAGCGGGCGGCTTCATGCGGCATGGGCGGCACGGGATGCGATCGATCGGGTATGAGAGAAAAGGCCTCCGTGCGGAAGCACGAAGGCCTCTGTCGGCGCCCGGGAGGGGGCGCGATCCCTTCCTGCTACGGCCGGACCCTTTCAGGCCCGGAAGCCGGGCGGCTGGCCGGACATGCCGGCCGGCCGCGGCTCGAAGTCAGTGCCGGGTCGGCCGGCTCAGCGACTCCATCTGGTCCTTGATAGCCAGTTTACGCCGCTTCAATCTTGTAATCTCCAGGTCGTCCGTCGACGGATGCGCCAAGGCTTCATTGATCTCGCGTTCGAGATCGCTGTGTCTACGCTTGAGCTCTTCGATATGAGACTCTAGAGACATCCGGGGCTCTCCCTTCATGGTTCCTCGAATTGCACCGCCAGGGGCAATTACCGCAAGGACCGGCCCACATGACGGTACGATGACAGTGTGCCATCGTTCGGCGGGGATGTCGAACACGCTGTGGTAGCATTTCCTGAACGATGAAAATGTGATATGAGGGCCGCGCTGGTCTCGGGCGCGGTTAGGTGGTGGACGTGCGGAATCCAGCGGATCGCCGCCGCTTGAGCAGACGGGAAGCATGTCGGAACAGGAACAGGCTGGAATTCGCCTTGAATTCGCGCGGTTGAAGCAGGAGCATTCCGATTTCGACGCCGCAATCAACGCCATGGTCGCGACGGGCTGCGATCCGCTCCAGATCCAGCGCATGAAGAAGAAGAAGCTGTCGATCAAGGATCGGCTGCAGAAGCTCGAAGACCAGATCATCCCCGACATCATCGCCTGATCCCCATTCCCTTCGCTTGCCCGGCCGCGCCTATTTCGCTAATCGCGGTCTTCCACACGGGAGAATGGCGAAATGGCCGGCAAGGCTGACGTCGCGATCATCATGGGCAGCCAGTCGGACTGGGCGACGATGCGCCATGCCGCCGAGACGCTCGACGCGCTCGGGATCACCTATGATTCGCGGATCGTCTCCGCCCACCGCACGCCCGACCGGCTGGTCGCCTTTGCCAGGGGCGCGCGCGAGGCCGGCTTCAAGGTGATCGTGGCCGGCGCCGGAGGCGCGGCGCATCTGCCGGGCATGACGGCCTCGATGACGCCGCTGCCGGTCTTCGGCGTTCCGGTGGAATCGAAGGCGCTGTCGGGGCAGGATTCGCTGCTCTCGATCGTCCAGATGCCGGCCGGCATTCCGGTCGGCACGCTCGCCATCGGCAGGGCCGGCGCGATCAATGCAGCACTGCTCGCAGCCTCCGTGCTCGCGCTTGCCGACCCGGCCGTCGCCGAGCGGCTCGACGCCTGGCGCGCCGCCCAGACGCAGGCCGTGGCGGAGCGTCCTTCCGATGGCTGAGGCGCCGCTGCCGCCCGGCTCCGTGATCGGCATCGTCGGCGGCGGCCAGCTCGGCCGCATGCTTGCCATGGCCGCCGCACGGCTCGGCTATCGCGTCGTGGTGCTGGAGCCGGATGCGCGCTGCCCAGCCGCACAGGTCGCGAACCGCCACATAGCCGCCCCTTACGACGCTACGCAGGCGCTGGCCGAGCTCGCCGATGCGGTCGCCGTCGTCACCTACGAGTTCGAGAACGTGCCGGTCGCAGCCATGCGGCGGCTTGCAGGCCCGGTTCCGGTACTGCCGCCGCCGGCCGCGCTCGAAATGTCGCAGGACCGGCTGACGGAAAAATCCGAGCTCAACCGGCTCGGAATATCCACAGCCGGTTTCCGTGCTGTGGACAACAAGGGGGACCTTGAAGAGGCGCTCGCCGGGTTCGGCGGCAGCGGCGTGCTCAAGACCCGCCGCTTCGGCTATGACGGCAAAGGCCAGCACCTTTTCCGCAATGCCGGTGCGGCCGAATGCGAGGCCGCGCTCGCGGCGCTGGGCGACGTGCCGCTGATCCTCGAGGAGCTTGTCCCTTTCGAGCGTGAGATCTCGGTCATCGCCGCGCGTGGCCGCGACGGCGCGCTCGCCGCCTACGACCCGGCCGAAAACGTCCACCGCGACGGCATACTGCGCCGCTCTACCGTGCCGGCGCGGATCGGCGAGGAGACCGCCCGGCGCGCCCGCGAGATCGCATTCGCGATCCTCGACGGGCTGAACTATGCCGGCGTCGTCGGCGTCGAGTTCTTCGTGCTCGCCGACGGCTCGCTGCTCGTCAACGAGATCGCGCCGCGGGTCCACAATTCCGGCCACTGGACCGAGGCCGCTTGTGCGGTATCGCAGTTCGAGCAGCATATCCGCGCCGTCGCCGGCCTGCCGCTTGCCGCCACCCGCCGCCATTCCGACTGCGAGATGGACAACATCATCGGCGACGAGATCGAGGACGTGCCGGCGCTGCTTTTGCAGGACGACCTCGTCCTCCACCTCTACGGCAAGGCCGAGGCGCGCCCCGGCCGCAAGATGGGCCACGCGACACGGATCTTTCCCCGGCGCTGAATGCAACCGGCGAAGGATGTCGAGCCATCCCGCGGTTGACATCCGCCGCCGCCCTCGTTTAAGGACCTGCGCGAGTTCGGGCGCGTTCGACGCGCCCGGTTGACTATTGCCCGCATCAGGGCAGCATGAACGGGCACTACCAATGAAGATCAAGAATTCGCTCAAGGCCCTGAAGAGCCGCCATCGCGACAACCGTATGGTTCGCCGCAAAGGCCGCATCTACATCATCAACAAGTCGGCGCCGCGCTTCAAGGCGCGCCAGGGCTGAGCCTTACGCTCACGCGATTTTCAGTTTGACGGACGCGCGCGCGGGATTAGGTTTCCGCGCATGCGCGTTTTTGCCTGCATCCTCCTTTCGCTCCTCCTGACCGCCCCCGGCGCCGCTCGCGCGCAGACGACCGGGGAGCCCGGCGACCTGAGCCGTCCGGTCGCGGCCGAGACGCGGGAGGATCGGCTCGACCGCCTCTTCGCCGAGCTCAAGCGGGCCACCAATGAAAATGCGGCCGAGCGCATCGCCGGCCATATCCAGCGCGAATGGTCGCGCTCGGGCAGCCCCACGATCGACCTGCTGATGCAATGGGCGGGCGAAGCGATGGAGGCCGACGACAGCGCCGTCGCTCTCGACTTCCTCGACCAGGCGATCATGCTCGCCCCCACCTATGCGGAAGCCTGGAACCGCCGCGCCACGCTCCATTACGGCATGCGCAACTTCGCCAAGTCGATGCGCGACATCGAGCGGACGCTGCGGCTCGAACCGCGCCATTTCGGGGCGTTGGTCGGCATGGCGACGATCCTGCGCCAGTCCGGCCGCGAGGAACGGGCGCTCGACGCCTATACGCGCATCCTCGAAGTCTATCCGATGCTGCGCAATGCGCAGCAGGGGCTGATCGAGCTCACCGACGAACTGACCGGCCAGGGCATCTGAGCGTCTTGGGGCGGGTTCAGCCGGCGCCCTGCCCTTCCGAGCCGAGATAGGCGATGCGCAGCATGTTGGTGGCGCCGGGCGTGCGCAGCGGAACGCCGGCGGTGATGATGACGCGGTCGCCGGCGCGTCCGAACCCTTCCGCGAAGGCGATGCGGCAGGCGCGGTCGACCATGTCGTCGAGATCGACCGCATCCGGCGTGACCACGCAATGCGTCCCCCACAGCAGCGACAGCCGACGCGCCGTCTCCAGCACCGGCGACAGCGCGACGATCGGGACATGCGGCCGCTCGCGCGCCGCGCGCAGCCCCGTCGTGCCGGACGCGGTATAGGTGACGATCGCCGACAGCTTCAGCGTCTCGGCGATCTGGCGCGAGGCGAGCGAGATCGCGTCGGCGCCGGTCGCCTCGGGCTCGGAGCGCTGGGCGCTGATGATGCCGGGATAGAGCGGGTCCTGCTCCACCTTCTCGGCGATGGCGTTCATCATCGCCACCGCCTCGACCGGATACTGGCCGGCCGCCGATTCGGCCGACAGCATCACCGCGTCGGCGCCCTCGAAGACGGCGATCGACACGTCCGAGACCTCGGCGCGCGTCGGCACCGGGGCGCTGATCATCGATTCGAGCATCTGCGTCGCCACGACGACCGGCTTGCCGGCGCGCCTTGCCGCGCGGGTGATCTGCTTCTGGATGCCGGGCACCGCCTCGAGCGGCATCTCGACGCCGAGATCGCCGCGCGCCACCATCAGCGCGTCTGAGAGCTCGATGATCTCGGCCAGCCGCGTCACCGCCTGCGGCTTCTCGATCTTGGCGAGCAGCGCGGCGCGCCCGCGCGCCACCTTGCGTGCCTCGGCGAGGTCCTCCGGCCGCTGGATGAAGGACAGTGCGATCCAGTCGACATTTTCCGCCAGCACCGCCTCGAGGTCCTTGCGGTCCTTTTCCGTGAGCGCGCCGACCGGCAGGTCGGTGTCGGGCAGGCTGACGCCCTTGCGGTCGGAGATCCTGGTCCCGTTGACGACCGTGCAGACGATCCTCTTGCCGTCGACCTTGTCGGCGCGCAGTTGAAGACGCCCGTCGTCGATCAGCAGCCTGTGGCCCGGCTCGACGGCGCGCAGGATCTCCGGATGCGGGAGGTGGACGCGCTTCGAATTGCCCGGTGCGGGATCGTCGTCGAGCGTGAAGGTCTGGCCGACCTTCAGCTCCTCGCTGCCCTTGGCGAAATTCCCGACCCTGAGCTTGGGGCCCTGCAGGTCGGCCAGGATGCCGATCGGGCGCCCGACATCGCGCTCGACATTGCGGATGCGCTTGACCAGGGTGCGCATCAGCTTGTGGTCGGCATGGCTCATATTGATGCGGAACACGTCCGCACCCGCTTCGAACAGCCGCCGGATCATCGCCTCGTCGGAGGAAGCAGGCCCCAGCGTGGCGAGTATCTTGACCTTGCGGCTGCGTCTCATTGACTGTCCGAATCGGTGACGGCGGCAGCACCGTCGATTGCCGGCCCGTCGGTGAGCTGGACCATCCAGCTCGACTGTGCCCCGGTGTCGTATTCCTGGAAGCCGGCGCGCTGGAAGCCGCGGGCGAAGCAGTCGCCGGCGCCGGCGATCTTGAACTCGCGCTCCGCGACGCACATGCTGATCGGGCCTTCCCAGCGGCCGCCGCGCTCGGCATCCTCGGCATAGAGATAGTAGTAGCGCGAGGAGAGATTGCCCTCGATCAGCGTCTTGCAGCTCGACGATTCGACATGCCACCAGCCTTCGGAGACCCAGCCGGTGCTCGCGCGGTAGCCGATCGCGACCCCGACCAGCGACTGCGTCGCGTTGCAGACGCGAAAATCGGCATGGGCAGGCGCCATCGCCGCCGCTAGCGGGAGCGGCAGCAGCGCCAGGGTGGAGACGAATTTGAGGAAGCGGGCGCGCAGAATTGCGGCAGCCATGATTCCGGAGCCCTTCGCCAATGAAATCAGCATCGTTCCCGACCCTTTTCTGCAAACTCCGGGCGCATGTCAACGCGACGGGGGCAATGCCTGCGATCGGTTGAAGCTCGCAGGACCCGCAGCCGCGCCAGGACTGCTGCTCTGCGCGAAGAGAGTGGCTAAAGATCGGCATTGCGTCGGCGCGCTCGCCATGGGAGGAAGCGGCCTTCCCGCAACACCCGTTCCGCAGACCGACGATGACCCGAACCGCCCTCTTCGCCCCCTTCGAGATCATCGACGGCGACCGCGGCAAGGGGCTGGTCCTGCTCGCCGACCATGCCGGCCGCGAGCTGCCGGCCGAATATGGCGACCTCGGCCTGCCCCGCTCCGAGTTCGACCGCCACATCGCCTATGACATCGGCGTGGAGGCGGTCACCCGCGCGCTGGCGCGGCGGCTCGGCGTGCCGGCCGCGATGGTGCGCTTCTCCCGGCTGCTGATCGACGTCAATCGCGGCGAGGACGACCCGACGCTCATCCGCCAGCTTTATGACGGCACGATCGTGACCGGCAACTATCCTATGGCTCGGCAAGAGCGCGAGCGGAGGCTGGAGCGCTTCTACCGCCCCTATCACGATGCCGTGGGGTCGCTGGTCGCCTCGGTCGCCACGGATTCCGGCCGTGCGCCCTTCGTCTTCTCGGTCCATTCCTTCACGCCGGCCATGCAGGGCCGGGCGCGGCCATGGCATGTCGGCATCTTGTGGGACAGCGACCCGCGCGCGGTGCGCCCGCTGCTCGACATGCTCGCCGCCGAGCCCGACCTGGTGGTCGGCGACAACGAGCCCTATGACGGGGCGCTGCGCGGCGACACCATGTTCCGCCATGCCATCGTCAACGGCTATCCCCACGCGCTGGTGGAGATCAGGCAGGATCTGATCGCCGACCAGGCCGGCGCCGAGGCCTGGGCGGCCCGCCTGGCGCCGATGCTTGAAGCGGTGAACGCGATGCCCGATATCCATGTGGCGCGGCCATACGGCTCGCGCACGGGACCGATCTGAGGAGACGAGCAATGAGCGAACTGACCCGCGAACAGGAGCAGGCGCTGGAGGCGGCGGCGTTCCGCCGGCTGGTCGGGCATCTGCGCGAACGCAGCGACGTCCAGAACATCGACCTGATGAACCTCGCCGGCTTCTGCCGCAACTGTCTGGCCAACTGGTATCGCGACGCGGCCGAGGAGGCCGGCATCGCCCTCGACAAGGACGGGGCCCGCGAGATCATCTACGGCATGCCCTATGCCGAGTGGCGGGCCAGCCACCAGACGGAAGCATCCGACACCCAGAAGGCGGCATTCGAGGTGTCGCGCCCGAAGGACCCCGCAAACGACCATTGACCGCGGGCGCCGGCTTGGGCAACCAGACGCCGGACATTCGATGCTCGAATCGCGCAGCCTGAACTGGAGAAAGCTGGATATGGCCGACGAAATCACTTCCGAATCCGCACAGACGGTCGCCACCGGCCAACTCCGCGCCCTGATCGAGCGCATCGAGCGGCTGGAGGAAGAGAAGAAGACGATCTCCGACGACATCAAGGAGGTCTATGCGGAGGCGAAAGGCACCGGCTTCTAATCCCCGGTATCTCCTGTAG
>CAYYZC010000091.1:0-10137 GCA_964475605.1 uncultured Chelativorans sp. | reverse complement strand
GGCATCGGCCGCCTGATCGCCTTCAGGAGCGGCCACGCCAAGATCCTGGGCAGTCGCCGGCTGGGTGTTGCCGACCTGGGCATCTGCGGGCAACGGCTTGTAGGCCGCCACGTCGAAGTCCTCCTGCGCCTCGAGCGCCTCGCGGGTGGTCTCGACGACGATATACTCCTCGCCGTCCTGCTCATGCCACTGGACCAGCGCATATTCGAGAGCAACGGCCTTCTGGCCTATGCCAAGGAAGCCGCCGACGCCGACGACGATCGCCTGGATTTCGCCTTCGGGCGACACGACGAGATCGGTGACCTCACCGATATTCTGGGCATCCTCGCCGGTGCCGTTATAGACGTTCTCGCCGATCAGGTTCGATGCCAGATGACCGTCGGCATGCTTCACCCGGGGAGCATCCATCTGCATCTGCATACCGTCCGTCGTGGGAGCGGTGGTGGTCTGCGCATAGGCACCACCCGTTGCCAGCAAGGTGGCGATGGCGGTGCTCGCCAAGAGATTGCGGATCATTTTAGTCTCTCCTTGTGCATTGTTCCTTTGCACGGCCGCGCCGTTCCAATCGTCGCAGGGCGGAGCGGTGCGGCCATCACTCCCAACAAACGTGATCATCCCTTTCTGGTTCCGTCCATTCGTGTCGGCAGGCAGAGGAACCGCGGCCGGGCGCGGACGGAACGAGGACGTTAATCCGGGCGTTTGACGGGTGCGCCCATGCGCCTTTTCGCCCATGCGCGTTTTCGAAGGCCCGTTTCCGCTTTCGCCGGAGTTGACGATGCGAGTTGTCGCCATACTGAACCGTGAGGGAGGGTCGCTGCGCACGCGCGACCTCGATCTCTTCGCGCAGGCGGTGCGGGCCGCGTTTCACGCCGGCGGCCATCAGGTCGACGTGCGCGTCGTCGACGGCAAGGAGATCGTCGCGGCGCTCAAGCAGGCCGTGTCCGAACCGGACTGCGACATCGTCATGGCCGGCGGCGGCGACGGCACCGTCTCGACGGCCGCCGGGCTGCTGATGGAGACCGACAAGGTGCTCGCCGTGCTGCCGGCCGGGACGATGAACCTGTTCGCGCGCAGCCTCGGCATCCCGCTCGCCCTGGAAGAGGCGCTGGAGGCCTTCGCCTCCGGCACGATCCGCCAGGTCGACGTGGCGAGTGCCAACGGCACCGCCTTCGTCCACCAGCTCTCGATCGGCATGCATCCGAAGCTGATCCGGCTGCGCGAGCGCCAGCAGCGCTTCGCCTCGAAGCTCGGCAAGATGCGGGCCTCTCTGCAGGCGGCCCTGTCGGCGCTGCGGCGCCCACCGCGCTTTCGCGCCCGCCTCGTGCTCGACGGCGAGGAATGGGTCACCTCGACGTCCAGCATCGGCGTGACCAACAATCTCTTCGGCGAGTTCCACCTGCCCTATGCCGACGATCCGGCAGGCGGGTTCCTCGGCATCTACGTGACCAAGGGGCGGACCCGGCTGGAGCTGGCGAAATTCCTCTTCTACGTCGCCATCGGGCGCTGGAGCGGCAACGACCAGGTCGAGATCAGGCAGGCGCGGGAGGTGCGCATCGAGATCCTGTCGCCCCACCGGCATTTCGGCTGCGCGATCGACGGCGAGATATTCGAGCTCGAGAAGTCGACGACGCTGAAGATCCATCCGGGCGTGCTCAGGGTGCTGGTCCCGGACCGAAGGTGAGCGGGTTCACTCCGCGGGTGGCGGCGCCTCCTCGCCGGACTGCTCCGCCGGCGCGCCGCCGACCTGCTCGGACGAATCGGGATCGATCGCCTGGCCGTAGATCTCGACGAACCACCAGCCGATCATCAGGAGCACGATCGCTGCTACAAGGATGACGAGCACCTGCCAGCCGCTGCGTCCCTGTTTCGCCTTGTTGGGATCAAGCTCTTTGTTCATCGATTGCTCTCCGCAGGAAAATGAACCGTCGTCCGCGCCGGCTCACTCATAGTCGTCTTCCGGGTCGTCTTCCGGAAGGCGAGGACGCCGCCGGCGCTGCGCCTGGTGGTCCTTGTAGATCGCATAGGCTGCGGCAGCGGCGGCCGGAGCGAGCAGGCCGAGGATACGCCAGCGGCCACTCAGGACGACGGGAAGGGCTGCCGCCGCGGCGATCCCCGTCAGGGTCCCGACCTCGGTCCGGCGGCGCCGCGTCGCACGCCGCGCCGCGGCCGCCGCCTGGAGGCGGTGGATGGCGTAGACGATCGCCGCGATCGCCAGGAAGACGCCCGCGAAGCCGAGCGCGGCGGTGATCTGTCCGAATTCACGCGCCGCCGCGACATAGCCCGCCAGCAAGGCGAAGATGATCGCCAGGAAGAGCAGGACGGCGCAGAACGCATAGACCACCAGCGCCGATTTGAGGCGTCGGATTGCGACCGCTGTCTCCCCGGCCAGCAGCGACGCGACGAGATGTGGCAACATCGATGCGGCTTACCGGTTCGTCAGCAGCGCGAAGATGAAGCCGACCCCGGCGGCGATGGCGAGCGAGGTCAGCGGCTTCTCCCGCACCGTTTCGGCGACCTGGTGCTCGAAATCGTTGGCATTGGCCTTCAGCGCGTCCACGGCCGCCTCGCCGCGGGCCCGCAACTGCTCCGCCCCTTCGCCGGCGGCGCGCTTGGCGAAGGCGTAGGAATGACCGCCGGTGGCGCCGATCTGCTTGGCAAGGGCGGCGATATCCTCGCGCAGCCGCGCGATATCGGCTTCCAGATCCGCCTGGGTCGGGCTGGATTCGCTCGCGGTCCGTGCGCTCGAGGTGGTTTTCTGGGCGGCCGTTGCCATCATCGCTCTCCCTGGTTCAGGCATATCAGGTCATTCAAACGGCTGAAGCCGGATCGGGTTCCATGCAGCACCTCGCAGCGCGGCCGGTTTGGAACGCGCCGCGGGGCTGCGCATTGTTCCAGCACCTGATCGGGGAACGCTCCAATGAAGCCCATCGAGACAAAGCGGCCGCCGATCGTGCGACTGCCTCCCAAATCCGACTTCGAGATCATGCTGGCGCGGACCAGCCAGGTCTCGGTGATATTCCTCGGCCTCGTCGCGCTGGTCTTCGCGCTCGATCAGGGGCAGATCGTGTTCGCGCCCGCCGCGCTGGCGCTGATCGTCGGGCTGATGCTGGGGCCGCTCGCCGTGCGGCTCGAACGAAGGGGCCTGCCGAGCCCGCTCTCGGCGGCGATCGTGGTGCTCGTCTTCATCCTCGCTTTGTGCATGATCGCCTTGGCGCTTGCGCGACCGGTGTCGTTCTGGCTCGGCGAGCTGCCGCGCATCTGGCAGCAATTGCAGGTGCAGCTCGCGGAGCTGCGCGCCCCGGTTGAGGCGATCCAGAGCCTGCAGGAGGAGCTGCGCCAGGTGACCGGCGGCGAAAGCCTCACCGTCAATGTCGAGGAGGGCACGGCGGTCCAGGACATGGCGGTGCTGGCGCCGACGCTGCTGGCGCAGATCCTGTTCTTCATGGCGAGCCTCTATTTCTTCGTCGCGACGCGGCACCAGATCCGCATCGCGATCCTGCGGCTGTGCATGACGCGGCGGCTGCGCTGGCGCATGGCGCATGTGTTCCACGACGTCGAGGCGGCGGTGTCGCGCTATCTGCTGTCGATCACGGCGATCAATTTCGGGCTCGCCCTGGCGGTCACGCTCGGCCTGTGGCTCGCCGGCGTGCCGTCCCCGGCGCTGTGGGGGGCATTGGCGGGGATGCTGAACTTCATCGTCTATATCGGCCCGGCGATCATGTCGGCGATCCTGCTGGTCGTCGGCCTCGGCACCTACGACACGCTTACGGCGAGCCTGATGCCGCCCATGATCTATCTGGCCATAAACCTGGTCGAGTCGCAGTTCGTCACGCCGATGGTGGTCGGGCGAACCGTGATGCTCAACCCTTTCCTCGTCATCCTGGCGCTGACGTTCTGGATCTGGCTGTGGGGGCCGATCGGCGGCTTCATCGCCATACCGGCGGTGCTCATCGTGTTCGCGATCGCCCGCCACATCATCCCCGGCGTCGACCTGGCGCTGCGGACGGAACGGAAATGACCGGAGACAGGTCCGCTTCGTTTCCGGCAGGGTAAACCCGCGCCCGCGATCCCGCGACGCGGGATCGAGCCCGTCGCCGATCGATACCGTGGTTGCGCCATGTCATTTTTAAATGACAGGCCCCGTCCTATTCGCTTCTTGGACCGTCGAGAGTCGGAGGGCGATAATTTGAGCGAGACCCCGCTTGCGGGCATGCGCATCCTCGTGATGGAGGATGAGTATCTCATTGCCATGGATGTCGAGCAGATCTGCCGCGACCACGGCGCGGAAGACGTGTTGATCGTCAGGAACCTCGTCGAGTTCGAACGCGACCCGGGCGCGATGGAGGAATTCCATGCGGCGGTGATCGACGTGATGCTTTCAGGCGTGCCGACGCTCGACTTCGCTAGGCGGCTCCGGGAGCGCGGGGTGCCCTTCGTCTTCGCGACGGGCTTTTCGAAGGGCGAGGAAATGTTCGCCCATTTCCCCGAGGTGCAGGTGGTGGGAAAGCCCTATTCCGCCGGCGCGCTGATCGCCGCGATGGCCGCGGCGATCGCCAGCTCGAAAGAGATATCAGGCGGCGTTTGAGCCCATCACCTGGGCGGAGATGGCGTCGGGACCGAAATCGGCCTCGCCGCTGACCTTCAGCAGCTCCTGGAGCCGGGCCCTCGCCCGGCTGACGCGGCTCTTGATGGTGCCGACGGCGCAGCCGCAGATCTCGGCCGCCTCCTCATAGGAGAAGCCGGAGGCGCCGATCAGGATGATCGCCTCGCGCTGGTCCTCGGGCAGCTTCTCCAGCGCGGTGCGGAAATCGCCGAGATCCATCGAGCCGTGCTGGCTCGGATGGACGGCGACGCGGCCCGTAATCGTGCCTTCGCTGTCCTGGACCTCGCGGCCGCGCTTGCGCATCTGCGAATAGAACTCGTTGCGCAGGATCGTGAAGACCCACGCCTTGAGATTGGTGCCGGGCTGGAAGGAGGCGTGCTTGTCCCATGCCTTCACCAGCGTCTCCTGCACCAGATCGTCCGCCTTGTCCGCGTTCTGGACCAGCGACATGGCAAAGGCGCGCAGGCTGGGGATGGTGCCGAGCAAGTCCGTCTTGAACGTTGCCGAAGGCGTCATGATCTGTCCTTGTGGCGGTCGTCCGGCGACTTCTCGCGATGTTCCAGCTGCCGCAGCAGGTCCACGAACCGGTCGGGCACCTCTTCGGAGACGAGCTCCTCGTAATATTGCTTGAGCTTGCGGCCGATCTCGGCATTGCTGCCGAGCGGATCCTGGCCGTTCGCCTTCGATCCGGCGCTACGCCGGCTCGTCGTCTGCATCTCTTCCTTCATGCCAATCTCTCGCCCCAGGGCGGCAACGCCTATTCCCATTCCCACGGTCCAGCCACCACCTTCCACAGCCATTGTTCATCGCACGTCCTAGCGCGCAGGTCGATCCAGAACGTGCCAGTGATGATTTCGTTCCACAAAGGAACCAAACTCACTAAGGTGCGTTGAGGCCCGGATGAGGTTCGCCTCATGCAGGCTTGAATCACGTCGTTTGAGGGAGACGCCATATTATGAGTTTGTCCGAGAGGATTGCGCCGCATCTACCGTTCCTCAGGCGCTTCGCGAGGGCTGTGTCAGGATCCCAATCGAGCGGGGACGCACTGGTCGCCGCGACCCTCGAAGCGATCATCGCCGATGTCAGCGTGTTCCCGAAGGCCTCGAGCGACCGGATCGCGCTCTACAGGCTCTTTGCCAAGCTCTTCTCGACCGTCGCCATCCGCATCCCCGAGGAGGAGGCCGCCAATGCGTGGGAAAAGCACGCGTCGGCTAACCTCTCCGCCCTCGCGCCCCTGCCGCGCCAGGCATTCCTGCTCGTCGCCGTCGAGGGGTTCAGCGAGGCGCATGGCGCCGAAGTCCTCGACGTGGAGGAGAACGAGTTCTCCAGGCTGCTCGCCGTGGCGAGCGACGAGATCTCGCGCCAGGTGGCGACCGACATACTGATCATCGAGGACGAGCCGCTCATCGCAATGGACATCGAGCAGATGGTCGAAAGCCTCGGCCATCGCGTGGTCGGCACGGCGCGCACCCACAAGGAGGCGACGGCGCTCTTCAACAGCGCACGGCCGAAGATGGTGCTCGCCGACATCCAGCTTGCCGACGGCAGCTCCGGCATCGATGCGGTCAACGAGATCCTGGCCACTGCGCCGGTTCCCGTCATCTTCATCACCGCCTTCCCGGAGCGGCTGCTCACCGGCGAGCGGCCTGAGCCGGCCTTCCTGGTGACGAAGCCGTTCAATCCGGACATGGTCAAGGCGCTGATCAGCCAGGCGCTGTTCTTCGACCGCCAGGCCAAGGCCGCCGCCTAGGCGACCGTTTCCAACCCCTGTCGAAGGCCGCTCGCGAGGGCGGCCTTTTTTCATGTGGACGAAGCTTCGGGCGGGTGCCCGCATGGGAACAAAAGCCGGCTCCGGGGCGTTGCTTTTCCACGATTTCCAATGATGCGGAGAGAAGAAAATGCTCTACTGGACACTTGTCTTCCTGGTGGTGGCGATCATCGCCGGAGCCTTGGGTTTCGGGGGCATTGCGGGGGCCTCTGCCGGAATTGCCAAGATCCTGTTCTTCATCTTCCTGGTCCTGCTTCTCCTCTCGCTTCTCACGGGGTTCTTCCGTCGCGCACGCTGAGCCCCTTCGATGGACGAGCTTGTCGGCGGCGTGGCGTCCCGGCTGCGTCGTGGTCGGAATCCCGCGGGACGATCCCACTCTTGACATGGCGCGCGCGAGCATCGTTTCGCGGGAACCGATCACGCCCGGTTTCGTTTGAAATCAGTCCGTTATCGGACAGTCATGGCTTTGTACCGATGGGAGAGACCCATTAACGATCGAGGCCCCGACACGATGCCCGAACCGCCCTCGCGAGGCGGCCATGAGTTCGGCCGCGGTCTTGCCCGCGCGCTGCAGAGCACCGGGATCGCCGTCGTCTATCGCGACCGCGACCTGAATGTGGTCTGGGCGGAGAACGTGCCGTCCACATGGGCGGCGCGGCGGGTCGAGACAGGCAGAGCCCTGCTGCCGGAGACGCTGCGCGAGCGCAGCTCCGCCCTGGTCCGCCGCATCCTCGAGCAGGGCGGACAGGAGAAGCTCGAATTCTTCGACGACGAGCTGAAGCGCTGGTTCGAGGTCTGGATCGACGCCGATCTCGACGACAAGGCGGCGGTGACCGGCACCGTCACGACGCTGGTCGACATCACCGAGCGCAAGCAGCGCGAGCAGACCTTGCGCGTCCTGCTGCGTGAGGTCAGCCACCGCTCCAAGAACCTGCTGTCGATCATCCTCAGCATAGCCGGGCAGACCGGACGGCATTCCCGCAGCGTCGGGGAGTTCCTCGGCCGCTTTCGCGGGCGCGTCCAGTCGCTGGCGGCCTCGCAGGATCTGGTGACCTCGTCGAACTGGCGCGGCGCCACGCTGTCGGAACTGGTCGACGGCCAGGTCGGCCGCTATTGCGATCGCTCCGATCAGGCGGTGCATTTCGAAGGGGTCGACGCCTATCTCGATCCCAATGCCGCGCTGCATGTCGGGCTGGCGCTGCACGAGCTGGTCGTCAACTCCATCACCCATGGCGCGCTGGCGCGGCCCGGCGGCAGCGCGCGGGTGCGCGCGGAGCTGGTGGAGCGGAAGGAGGAGGGCGAAATGCTCGCCATCTCCTGGACGGAAGACACCAGGCTGCGCTCGATCGTGAAGGGCGGGCGGTTCGGCAGCCTCGCGCTGGAGCGGGCGGTGCCGCTCTCGGTGGACGGAAAGGCGGAGTTCACCGTCAAGGATGGAAAGCTGGAATACCGGCTAGAAATCCCCTCGAAGAGCTTCGAGATCGACTGAGCCTTCGTGTCGAGGAAAACTCTCCCGCTTCCCGGACGAGCCAAAAAGTCGGGCCAAAAAGAAGAGCCGGTCTCGGACCGGCTCAATTCGAGGGGAATGAAACCCGCTCGATCCTGAACTGCCCGTTTCGGGGGGGCGATTGGCTGGGTCGGAACAGCTCAGTGAACCCTATAAACCCGCCGTTTACCCAAAGGTTCCATCATCCGGGGAGAATTGCTGCGTCCTGTTTCCAGCCGGAGTCGAGTGCCGATGTCGCGTCACAGAAATATGGTCCTTGCCGGAACGCCGTCATCGCCATCGGCACCGATGCGGGCAAGAGCGGCGGCGTTGAAGATCGAGGAAGATGCCGCAGGCGAGAAGCCGATCGCCTTCCTGCCGCTGGTCGCGGTCATATCCATGGTCTGGCTGGCGGGAACCTTCGCAGCGTCGCTGGTCCAGCCTCTCTAGGTCCACCACCTTCACGGATTCGGATTGAGCCTTTCGGCCGGAATCCGCTCGCTCATCTCGCCGACGCGCGGCTCGACATAGCTGACCAGGGCGAACATGGCTCCGTAGGCGATGCCGGCCAGGACCGCCAGGATGGTCAGGAATCTGAACAGTGAAGGCATTTTCTTCCGATATTCCCGCATACCCCGACTTTGGTTATGGTCGCCGGTGAGGCGTAATTCAAGCCAAAGCCAAAGATTGCGCGCCGCTTGACGCACGGGCGGGTTCGGTCGATACCCGCGCAAAAGAGGCAAGGGCCTGTTGGGTATCACCGCACAGACGTCGCCGGACATCGAGACCATCGCGCGTATCCGCAGCCTGCTCGGCGAGCGAAGCCTCGTCTTCGTCGGCCTGATGGGGGCCGGCAAGACCGCGATCGGCCGGCGCGTCGCGCAGATGCTCGATCTGCCCTTCGTCGACAGCGATCACGAGATCGAGGCGGTTTCGCGCATGACGATCCCCGAGCTCTTCGAGCATTACGGCGAGGCGGAATTCCGGGCGCTGGAGCAGCGTGTGATCGAGCGGCTGATGCGCGACGGGCCGCGGATCGTCTCGACCGGCGGCGGCGCCTTCATGAACGAGCGGACGCGCGGGCTCATCTCCGAGCACGGCGTGTCGGTGTGGCTGAAGGCCGACATCGACGTGCTGATGGCGCGGGTCTCGAAGAAGCAGAACCGGCCGCTGCTCAAGAACCGGGATCCGAGGGGCGTGATGCAGGGGCTGATGACGGAGCGCTATCCGACCTATGCCAGGGCCGATGTGACGGTGGTGACGCGGGAGGAACGGCGCGACGTGATCGCGGGTGAAGTGCTTCAGGCGCTCGCACCCGTGCTGGAGGGGCAGGGCGAGGCCGAGGAGGTGCGGCGATGAGCGCCGATCAGGGCACGCTGCGCAAGGTCGGGGTCGAGCTCGGCGAGCGCAGCTACGATATCCTGATCGGCCCCGGCCTGCTGCGCCGGGCGGGCGCCGAGATCGCCGCCAGGCTGCCGGGGGCGAGGGTGGCCGTCGTCACCGACGACAATGTCGCGGACCGTCATGCCGAGTCCTTGCTGGCCGGCCTGGAGCAGGCGGGCGTCGAGGCGACGTCGGTGCGGGTGCGGCCGGGCGAGGCGAGCAAGAGCTTCGCGGTGTTGCAGGAGGTGGCCGGCGCGATCCTCGAGGCGAGGCTCGAGCGGGGCGATGCCGTGGTGGCGCTGGGCGGCGGCGTGGTCGGCGACCTCGCCGGCTTCGCGGCGGGAATCGTGCGGCGCGGCATGGGCTTCGTCCAGGTGCCGACCTCGCTGCTGGCGCAGGTCGATTCCTCGGTCGGCGGCAAGACCGGGATCAACACGCCGCACGGCAAGAACCTGGTCGGCGTGTTCCTGCAGCCGGCGCTGGTGCTGGCCGACACCGATACGCTCGACACGCTTCCCGGGCGCGAGTTCCGCGCCGGCTATGCGGAGATGATGAAATACGGCCTTATCGCAGATGCCTACAGTGGGTCGACGTCTCGCCTGGCTTTTAGAATTCGATACAGGTACAGGTAGCACCAGAAGATGACCGCAGCGTTTTCCCCTCTTTTCGCGCTAGCTCCGCATGGATCGTCCAGAGGCTGCGTCATAAGAGTCATTTCTTGAAATCCTTATTGACTTTGGAGCCAATAGTTCTACTTGGAAGGGATGTCTAATTAAGGCTTGAGGGGAAAAAAAGCGAGCGATGTAGGCAAGGGAACTCGTGCGGTGAGCGGCCATGCTGACTTGACGGCCTTAAATGATGGGATGGCGATTATCGATGATTTGCGTTGCTGCGGGT
>CAYYZC010000090.1:0-10160 GCA_964475605.1 uncultured Chelativorans sp. | reverse complement strand
CGGCACGATCGCCGGACTTTCGGCCGAGGCGGTCGCGGAGGCGAGCGCGACGGGCACGCTGGTGTCGGAGCTGCCGTCGACCGACAGTGACGGCAAGCCGATCACCTGGGAGCTGGTCGACGATGCCGGCGGCCGCTTCATGCTTGCCGGCGGCCGGGTCGAGGTCGCCGACGGCCTGCTGCTCGATTTCGAGCAGGCCGTGGCCCATCAGGTGGTCCTGCGCGCCACGCAGGAGGACGGCACCACCTCGCTGAGCACGCTCACCGTCTCGGTTTCCGACGTCGATCCTGAATCCGTCCGCGGCGGGCCGGGCGACGATGTCCTGGTCGCGGGCGCGGGCGCCGACGCCCTGTATGGGGATGCGGGCGACGATACGCTGACCGGCGGTGCCGGACCCGACCTGCTGAAGGGGCATGCCGGCGCCGATACGCTCTACGGCGGCAGCGGCCACGACGACCTCTATGGCGGCGCGGGCCAGGACGTCCTTTATGGCGGCGCGGGCAAGGACACGCTGCGCGGCATGGCCGGCTCGGACAAGCTCTACGGCGGTGCCGGCAACGATACGCTGTATGGCAATGCCGGCCAGGACGAGCTTCACGGCGGCGCCGGCGACGATGTGCTCCACGGCAATGCTGGCCGCGACAAGCTTTACGGTAATGGCGGTTCGGACAAGCTCCATGGCGGGTTCGGAGCCGACCTGCTCGACGGCGGCCGCGGAAGCGACATGCTCAAGGGCGGCGCGGGCAAGGACACGCTGATCGGCGGGCTCGGCCGCGACACGCTGAAGGGCGGGGCAGGCGCCGACACGTTCACCTTCCTGGCGGTGGCCGAATCCTCGTCGGGCCGTTCCGACACCATCGTCGATTTCGGCCGCGGCAACGACAGGATCGACCTTTCGGCGATCGATGCCGATGAGGGGACGGGCGGGAGCCAGGGCTTCGATTTCGTCGGCGGCGCGGCGTTTTCGGAGACGGCCGGCGAATTGCGCGTGGCGCAGCGCGACGGCGACACGTTCGTCTATGGCGATGTCGACGGAGACGGCCGTGCCGACCTCGCCATCCGGATCGAGGGGCATGTCGATCTCACGGCTGACGATTTCGTGCTCTGAGACGTGCCTTTCCGTCAGCCCCACAATGCCGGTTCGGGCGGCGAGACCACCGAGCCGGCATAGGTGAGGGCCGGCTGGCGGTCGCGCGCAAGCAGCAGCGGGCCGTCGAGATCGACGAAGTCGGCCGTCTGGGCAAGCAGCACGGCCGGCGCCATCGCCAGCGACGTGCCGACCATGCAGCCGACCATGATGCCGAAGCCGAGCTCGCGGGCGCGGTTGCCGAGGGTCAGTGCCGCGGTCAGCCCGCCCGATTTGTCGAGCTTGATGTTGACCGCATCGTAGAGCCCGACCAGCCCGTCCAGGTCGCCGGCCGAATGGACGCTCTCGTCGGCGCAGATCGGCACCGGATGGGGGATGTCGCGCAAGATGCCGTCCTTGCCCTGCGGCAATGGCTGCTCGATCAGCGCGACGCGCGATTCGGCCGCCGCCAGCAGATGGTAACGGATCGTCTCCTCGCTCCAGCCTTCGTTGGCGTCGAGGATGATGCGGCTCTTCGGTGCGGCACTCGCGACGGCGTGGATGCGCGCGGCATCGTCATCGGTGCCGACCTTCACCTTGAGCAGCGGGCGGGCGCGATGAGTGCGGGCCTGCGCGGCCATCTCGTCAGGCGTGCCGAGGGTGATCGTCATCGCGGTGGTGACGGGTCGCGGCGGCGTCCGGCAGATATCGAGATGGACGGGACGGCCGGCAAGCTTCGCCTCCAGGTCCCACAGCGCGCAATCGACGGCGTTGCGCGCCGCGCCCGGCGGCAGCAGGTCGAGCAGTTCCTCGCGCCCGGCGCCTGCCTCGATGCCCGCGCGGGCGCCCTCGATCTGGTCGCGGACGCCGGCAAGCGTCTCGCCGTAGCGCCCGTAGGGGACGCATTCGCCGCGACCGCTGCTGTCGCCCTGCGTCAGCACGCAGGTGATGACTTCGGCGCTGGTCTTGGCGCCGCGCGAGATGACGAAGGCGCTGGCGAGCGGAAAGCTCTCCGATTCGACAAAAAGGCCACGCTTCATGAGAAACTCCGGCAAACGAGGTGCACGGCCCGCCAGGCAAGTGACAGCCGACGCCCGAAAGACTAAGACGGGCCGATGTTGACCGATAGCGGCCAGGAAGCAAGCGAGCATCTGGAGGAGGCCGGCCTCGGCCGCCCTGCGGTGGAGCTGCAGGAGGATGGCGAGGGCACGCTGGCCCGGCTGTCGGGCGTCTGGAACACGCGCTCCGTGCAGGAGGTCGACGCAGCCATGCGCGGCATCGAGGAGAGCGAGCTGGCGCGGCTGACCCTCGACCTGTCGGGCATCGAAATTCTCGATACGGCCGGCGCATGGCTGATCGAGCGGCTTGTCGGCGCGCAGACAGCGCGCGGGGCACAGGTTCGCATCGAAGGCGCCTCGCCGGCCGCCGAGATCCTGTTGCCGGCGGTGCGCGACGCTCTCGACAAGCAGGGCGACGGCACCGACGGGAAGCGGCCCTTCTTCGTGGTCCGCGGGCTCGAGGCGATCGGCCGCTCCACCCATGCCGCCTTTCAGGACGTCGTCGCCGCGCTGTTCATCCTCGGCTCGACGATCCGCGGCGCGCAGATGAAGCTCGGGCGCGGCCACGCCGTCAATCCGGCCGCGATCGTCAGCCAGATCGACCGTATGGGCGTCGGCGCGATTCCCGTCATCGTGCTGATGTCGTCGATCGTCGGCGCCATCGTGGCCCAGCAGGGCGCCTTCCAGCTCCGCTATTTCGGCGCCGAGATATTCGTCGTCGATCTCGTCGGCGTGCTGATCCTGCGCGAGCTCGGCGTGCTGTTGACGGCGATCATGGTGGCGGGGCGCACCGGCAGCGCGATCACCGCCGAGATCGGCTCGATGAAGATGCGCGAGGAGGTGGACGCGCTCAAGGTGATCGGGCTCAACCCGGTCGGCGTCCTGGTCTTCCCGCGCCTGGTGGCGCTGGTGATCGCGGTGCCCTGCCTGTCGATCATCGCCAATTTCGCCGCCCTGATGGGGGCGATGGCGGTGGCCTGGACCTATTCGGGCATCTCGCCGCAGGCCTTCGTCGACCGCCTCCACGCCTTCATCGACCTCACCTCGATCTTCGCCGGACTGATCAAGGCCCCGTTCATGGCCCTGATCATCGGCATCGTCGCCTCGGTGGAGGGCATGAAGGTCGGCGGCAGCGCCGAATCGCTCGGCCGCCACGTGACGTCCGCGGTGGTCAAGTCGATCTTCGTGGTGATCGTCCTCGACGGGTTCTTCGCCATGTTCTACGCGGCGATCGATTTCTGATGCGGAGCGTGGCGTGACCGGGACCCAGGGCGAGCTGATGGAACGGCAGGATCCGCACGGCCACGCGGCGGACGGTGGTGGCGAGGCGGTGCTGTCGGTGCGCGACGTGACCGTCGCCTTCGGCGAGAAGGTGATCCTCCAGGACCTGTCGCTCGACGTCTATCGCGGCGAGATACTGGGTTTCGTCGGAGCTTCCGGTACCGGCAAGTCGGTGCTGCTGCGCACCGTGCTCGGCCTGACGCCGCGGCGCTCCGGCAAGATATCGCTCTTCGGCCTCGACATGGAGCATATCGACGATCGGCAGCGCATGCTGATCGACATGCGGCTCGGCGTCCTCTTCCAGCACGGGGCGCTGTTCTCGGCGCTGACGGTGAAGGAGAACATCCAGGTCCCGATGCGCGAATATCTCGACCTGCCGAGGAAGCTGATGGACGAGCTCGCCATGCTCAAGCTGGAGCTGGTCGGCCTGCCGCCGGACGCGGCGCCGAAATTCCCCTCCGAGCTCTCCGGCGGCATGATCAAGCGCGCCGCGCTGGCGCGGGCGCTGGCGCTCGATCCCGACATCGTCTTCCTCGACGAGCCGACATCCGGCCTCGACCCGATCGGCGCGGCGGATTTCGACGATCTCGTCTCCAAGCTGCGCGACACGATGGGGCTGACCGTCTACATGGTGACCCATGATCTCGACAGCCTGTTCTCCGTCTGCGACCGTATCGCCGTACTGGCCCAGAGGAAGGTCCTCGTCGAGGGGACGATAGACGACATGATGCAGGTCGAGGACCCGTGGGTGAAAGCCTATTTCCGCGGCAAGCGTGCCCGCCGCATCGACCGCCCGAAAACGAGCTGATTTCATGGAAACACGCGCCAACTATGTCGTGGTCGGGATATTCACGGTGCTTGCCGTGCTGGCCGCCTTCGCCTTCGTCTACTGGACGGCCGGAATCGGCGACACCGGCGAGACGTCGTCGGTGCGCTTCCGCATTCCGGGCTCGGCCTCCGGCCTCAGCCGCGGCAGCGCCGTGCTCTTCAACGGCGTCAAGGTCGGCGACGTGCAGCGCGTCTATATCGACGTCGCGAATCCGGCCGTCGCCGTCGCCGATGCCGAAGTGGACCGGCTGACGCCGATCAAGCCGTCGACGCGCGCCATCGTCGGCCTTGCCGGCCTGACCGGCCAGGCCAATATCGAGCTCAGGGGCGGCCGGCCGGAAGAGGCCAACGTGCTCGACGTCGCCGCGGAGGAAGAGCGCGTCGCCGAGCTGGTCGCCGATCCTTCCGCCGTGACCAACCTGCTTGAGAGCGCGCAGACCATCTTCGCCCGCGCCGAGGTTATCGTCGGCGAGCTCGAGGGCTTCGTCGAGGATGCCCGCGACCCGCTCACCAACACGCTGCGCAATGTCGAGGAGTTCTCCGGCGCGCTCGGCCGCAATGCCGAGGGGATCGACACGTTCCTCGCCAGCGTGACCTCGATGGCCGACACGCTGGCCGGCGTCTCCGGCCAGCTCGAATTGACTTTGAGCGCGGCCGAGCGGGTCATCGCCGCGATCGACAGCGAGCGCATCAACCGCGCGGTCACCAATGTCGAAAGCTTCACCCGCCGCCTCGACGAGGCGAGCGCCGGCTTCGAAGGGATGATGGATCAGGTCGAGGAGACGGTCGCCGCCGTCTCGACCTTCTCGGCGACCGCCAACCAGACCATCTCGCGCGTCGAGGAGATCGTGGCGGGGGTCGATCCGCAGACGGTGCGCAGCGCCGTCGGCAATTTCGAGCGGGCGACGTCGAATGTCAGCGAGGCGGCCGCCGAGGTCGCGAAGATCGCCGCCGATATCGGCGGGCGCAGCGAGGATATCGACAGGATCATCACCGACGCGCAGCAGCTTGCCGAGCGCCTCAGCCAGGCATCGGCGCGCGCGGAGAGCATCATGACCGGCGTCGACCAGGCGGTGCAGTCCTTCAGCACCTTCTCGCAGGCCGGCGAGAAGACGCTGACGCGCGTCGACGAGATCGTGAGCGGGGTCGATCCGGCGGCGGTGGCGAGCGCGGTGACGAATTTCGAGCGGGCCAGCCGGAACGTCGACGATGCGGCCGACCGGGTGGCGAAGCTGGCCGACGATATCGGCGGGCGCAGCGAGGACATCGACGCCATCATCACCGACGCGCAGCAGATCGCCAACCGCCTCAACGCGGCCTCGACGCGCGTCGACGGCATATTGGTGCGCGTCGACGAACTGCTCGGATCGGGCGAGGCCGAAGGGGTCATGGCCGATGCCAGCGAGACGCTGCGGGCCATCAAGCAGGTCGCCGACACGCTCAATGCGCGGCTGGCCACGATCACGGACAATTTTGCGCGCTTCTCGGGGGCCGGGCTGCAGTCGATCGAGACGCTGGTGCAGGACAGCCGCCGTTCGATCAACCGCATCGAGCAGGCGATCACCGATCTGGAGCGCAATCCGCAGCGCATCCTCTCCGGCGGAGAGGGCTCGGTGCGCGAATATGACGGCCGGGCGCGGCGTTGACATCGTGGGACTGCAACTTCAAGAAGTATCGAACAGCGGAGACTCCGCCACGCGGCCGGAGGGGGTAGGATTTTGAAGGATCGCCGATCCATATTGCTTGCCGCAGCCGTTTTCCTGACGGGATGCGCCGCACTTCCGGGCGGCGGCCCTGCGCCGCTCGACACGTTCGAGCTGACGACGCCGAGCGTGACCGCGTCGGGCCCCGCCCGTCCCAACACGCAGATCCTCGTCGCCGAGCCGGCGGCGCTCAAGCAGCTCGACGGCCAGAACATCGTCATCCGTACGTCTACGACCTCGATCGAGCATCTGGGTGGTGCGCAATGGGTCGACCGGCTGCCGCGCATCGTGCAGGCGAAGCTGGTCGAGGCGCTGCAGTCGACGGAGCGGCTGGGCGGCGTCGGCAAGCCGGGGGAGGGGCTGGCGATCGACTATCAGGTCGTCACCGAGATCCGCTCCTTCGAGATCCGCGTCGACGGCGGCCAGCGCGCCGAGGTCGAGCTTTTCGTCAAGATCCTCAACGACCGCAACGGCGTGGTGCGCCGCTCGCGCGCCTTCAGCGCCTCGGTGCCGACGGCCGGCAGCGGCAACGATGCCTTCATCGCCGCGCTCGACCGGGCCTTCGAGCAGGCGGCGGAGCAGATGGTCGGCTGGATCCTGACCTCGCTCTGAGGCGCGTCGGACGCAGCCGCGGCCGGCAGCGGAAAAGATGGCGGAACGACGTTTGTTTCTGGATGTGGCGAAATCGGCGACCGGGCTTGCCTGGGTGCACAGGCTGGACCCGCGCCAGGAGAACGTCGCGCTGGCGATGGCTCAGGGCCAGGGCATTCCCGACATCGTCGCCCGCGTGCTGGCGGCGCGCGGCATCGAGGCGGACGAGGCGGCAGGCTTTCTCCAGCCGACCATCCGCGACCTGCTGCCCGACCCGCGCAGCCTGACGGACATGGATGCGGCGGCTGGCCGCATCGCTGCTGCGATCCGCAAGCGGGAACGGGTCGCAATCTTCGGCGACTACGACGTCGACGGGGCGGCCTCCTCGGCGCTGCTCGAGCGGTTCCTGCGCCATTGCGGGGTCGACGCCGAGATCTACATCCCCGATCGCATCTTCGAGGGCTATGGGCCCAATCCGGACGCCATGCGCGAGCTTGCCGGGCGCGGGGCCCGGCTGATCGTCACCGTGGATTGCGGGACCACCAGCCATGCGGCGGTCGAGGCGGCCAATGCGGCGGGCGCGGACGTGGTGGTGCTCGACCATCACCAGGTCGGCACCGCGTTGCCGCCGGCCGTGGCCGTGGTCAATCCGAACCGCCAAGACGATCTTTCCGGGCAGGGCCATCTGTGCGCGGCCGGCGTGGTCTTCGTGACGCTGGTGCGTGTCGCGGCACTTCTGCGCGAAACTGGAGACGGGCCGCAGCCGCCCGACCTGCTCGGCCTGCTCGACCTCGTTGCGCTGGCGACGGTGTGCGACGTGGTTCCGCTCACCGGCGTCAACCGCGCATTCGTCGTCAAGGGCATGGCGGCGATGCGTCATCTCGCCAATCCGGGCCTCGCCGCGCTGTCGCGGGCGGCGCGCATCGGCGAGCCGCTCAACGTTTTCCACCTCGGCTTCCTGATCGGCCCGCGCATCAATGCCGGCGGGCGCATCGGCGATGCCGCGCTCGGCAGCAGGCTGCTCGCCACCGACGATCCGGCCGAGGCGCGCGACATCGCCGAGACGCTTGACCGGCTCAACAAGGAGCGGCAAGCGATCGAAGAGGCGATGCTGGCGGAGGCGCGCGCGGAGGCCGATGCCGAGCTCTCCCGCGGCGCCGGCCCGGCGGTGATGGTGACGGCCAATGACGGCTGGCATCCCGGCGTCGTCGGGCTGCTCGCCTCGCGGCTCAAGGACCATGCGCGCCGGCCCGCCTTCGCCATCGCCTTCAATCCGGCCGGGATCGGCACCGGGTCCGGCCGCTCGATCAGCGGCTTCGACCTCGGCCAGCTGGTTCGCGAGGCGGTCGAGCGCGGGCTGCTCAGCAAGGGCGGCGGCCACAAGATGGCGGCCGGCATCACCGTGGAGCGCGGCAAGCTCGGCGAGCTCAGGGCCTTCTTCGAGGAGCGCGCGGCCGGACAGGTGGCGGCGCTGCGCGACGGCGAGAGCCTGCGCATCGACGCCGCGCTTGCCGCGGAGGGCGCAAATTTCGACCTCGTCGACCGGCTGGAGAGTGCCGGCCCCTATGGCGCGGGCCATCCGCAGCCGGTGCTGGTTCTGCCGCGCCATACGATCGCCGATGTGCGCCCGGTCGGGACCTCGCATCTGCGCGTCACGCTCGCCTCGCCGGCGAGCGGGCGCGTGCAGGCGATCGCCTTCCGTGCGGTGGACACCGAGCTCGGCCGTTTCCTGCAGGAGCGGCGAGGGATGACGGCGCATGTTGCCGGCCATCTCGGCAGCAATTACTGGAACGGCTCGCGCGGCATCCAGTTCAGGATCTGCGATGCGGCCGCGGCGTGAGGGACTACGCCAGAACGCTCTGCATCCGCTGCAGCTCGGCCACCTGCGCCTTGGTGCATTCGTAGCCGAGCCTGATCGCCTCGTCGGCGCGGTGGAACTCCGTCAGCCCGATATGGCCGAGCTTGGGAAGCAGGGCCATGTCCGGCGGATCGCCGGCCATGCGGGCGCGCGAGATGCGGTCCTGGATGATGTTGAAGGCCTCGACCATCACGCCGGTGATGCCGAGGCGCGCCTCGCGGTCGCGCGGGCCCTTGTCGACCACGAGCGGAACCGGCGCGCCGGGTTCGGGGTTGGCTGCGACGGCCGGCATCTCGGCGCTGTGCTTGATCACCGCGGCGCGGCCGAAGAGGTCGTAATGCAGGTTCACCGCAACGACCAGCGGCTGCTCATAGGCGCGGCAGACGGAGACGGGCACCGGATTGACCAGCGCCCCGTCGACGAGGACGCGCTTGTTGCAGGTCACCGGCTCGAAGACGCCGGGCAGCGCGTAGGAGGCGCGCATGGCGGTGATCAGCGACCCGCTCGACAGCCAGATCTCATGGCCGGTGCGGATCTCGGCGGCGACGCAGACGAAAGGCCGCGGCAGTTCCTCGATCGCCAGTCCTTCGAGATGCTGCTGCATGCGGTTCGTCAGGCGCATGCCGCCGAGCAGGCCGCTGCCGCCGATATGGAAATCGAGAAGGCCGAAGATGCGGCGCTTGGTCAGCGAACGGGCGAAATCCTCCAGCTCGTCCAGCTTGCCGGCGAGATAGCAGCCGCCGACGAGCGCGCCGATCGAGGTGCCGGCGACCATGTCGATCTTGATGCCGGCCTCGTCGAGCGCCCGCAGGACGCCAATATGGGCCCAGCCGCGCGCCGCGCCGCCGCCGAGCGCCAGCGCGATGCCGGGCGGGGAGGGCGGGGCAGGCTCTGGCACCGGGATCGCGGGAGGCGGCGCGACGGCCTCTCCGTCCTGCTTCACGCGCAACGACGCCCAGTCGAGCATTACATGATCTCCCTTTCCCCGACGCGACCGTAGCATAGCGGATGTTTGGAAAGGATGAATATTCCGGGTGGGAAAAAGAGAATTCGTTCAGGAATGTGAGGAATAGATTTCATCGGGGTCGAAGCGTGGTTCCTGGTCGTCGTGCACAAGTCGCGTGCCGCCATCCCCAGACGTCACGATCCTGTAGAAACAGGAACGCCGGCCGGTGTGACAGGTTGCATCCTTGCCGGAAACCCTGACTTTCAGCCAGACGGCATCCTGATCGCAATCGGTCCTGATCTCGATCACGGTCTGCAGGTTTCCCGACGATTCGCCCTTCTTCCAGATCGTCGCACGCGAACGTGACCAATAATGGGCAATGCCGGTCTCGATCGTCAGCGCCAGTGCCTCGGCGTTCATATGGGCGACCATCAGCAGTTCGCCGTCGCCCGCGTCGGTCGCGATCGCCGTGATCAGCCCGTCCGGGCCGAAGCGCGGTGAAAAGGCGCTGCCTTCCTCCAGCGCCTTCTTGTCGGAGAGGGGTGGCGGGAACGTCATCGAATATCTGCCGGCCGATCGTGTCAGCCGGCCGAGCCGTTCCTGAGCATCACCATGAACCGCATCTGCTCTTCGGGATGGTCCTTGAAGGTGCCGGTGAAGGTGGTGGTCATGGTGGTCGAGCCCTGCTTGCGGATGCCGCGCATCGCCATGCACATGTGCTCGGCCTCGATCATCACCGCGACGCCGCGCGGGTTCAGCGCGTCCCGGATGACGCCTGCAATCTGCGCCGTCATCGCCTCCTGCGTCTGCAGGCGCCGGGCGAAGATGT
>CAYYZC010000089.1:0-10254 GCA_964475605.1 uncultured Chelativorans sp. | reverse complement strand
CGAAACCAGGATTCGTTTCGAGGGCGGCCAGCGATTTCGCTTATCCGCGGAAGGAGAGGCTGAGCTCGATGCCATCCTGGATGCGGTCGCGGCCGCCTCGGGGGTCGCGGTGGTCGATCCGGATCGGCTGCATCGAGAGGCCGCGCGCGAACTCGAGACGGTCGTGGCTTAGCGGGAGCTCCAGGAGCACCCTGCCGACGGATTCTCGGCGTTGAAGCACAGGAAGCTGTGGTGCTGTGCCATAACCCCTGATCGACGTTCACCTCTCTTGACGGCGACGTGCCGTCACGATCGCAGTCCAGATGCGTTCGGGCTTCAGCGGACAGTCGAGGTGGCGGATACCGAGGTCGCCAAGGGCATCGTGGACGGCATTGATCACGGCCGACAGCGCTCCCACGGTCCCTGCCTCTCCGACGCCCTTCACGCCGAGCGGATTGTTGGTGGAGGGAACGGCGAGTTCGGCCGTATCGATCATGGGCAGATCCTGGGCCCGAGGCAGCGCATAGTCCATCAGCGAGCCGCTCAGCGGCTGGCCGGTGCCAGGCTCGAATGTCATCTGCTCGAGCACGGCCTGCCCGAACCCCTGGGCGACGCCGCCATGGATCTGCGCGGCGATCCGGTCGTGGTCGAGCGGGCGCCCCACGTCATCGACGGCCCAGTAGCCGATCAGCGCGACCGCGCCGGTTTCGGGATCGATCTCGACCTCGGCAGCGTGCGCACCGTTGGGGAATGTCGCATCCTGCGGCGCGGCCACGATCTCTTCGACGATCGGTCCGTGGCGCGAGAGGTGGAGCGAGGCGACCGTGCGGAAGTCGAGGCCAAGGTCGGTGCCCGCCACGGCGAAGGTCCCGGCGCTGTAGACCACGTCCGGCGCGGCGACCTCCATCTCTTCGGCCGCTGTCGCGCGCAGCCTGTCAAGAAGCGTCCCGCAGCCGCGCCCTATAAGAAGCCCGAGCATGATGGCGGTACGCGAACCGAAGGTTCCTGTCCCTTCACCGAGGGAAGCGGTGTCGCCGAATCGGAAGTCGACATCGAGCTGGGCTCCTTCGATCGCTTCGCTGACGAGCGTCGCAGCGAGCGACCCATGGCCCTGGCCTGCGTCTATGCTGCCGGCTTCGATCACGAGTGTGTCGGGTGCGGTGAGAGAGAGGCGCAGGGCCTCCGTCTGCGGTGCGAGCGGCGGGCCTGCGGCCACCTCCATGAAGCAGGCGAGGCCGAGCCCCCGCAGCTTCCCTGCATGGAGCGCCTGGCTACGGCGCTCTTCGAAGCCGGACCGTCCGCATCGCCGTTCCAGAACGTCGAGGATCGCGGCAGGATCTGCCGAATCGATCATCAGGCCGAGCGCCGTACGATGCGGGAACTCCCGGCCTTCGAGAAGGTTGCGGCGGCGCAGATCCCATGCATCGAGGCCGAGTTCCCGCGCCGCCAGGTCGAGCGTGCGTTCGATCGATAGCGTCGCCTCGGGCCGGCCGGCGCCGCGATAAGGCGCGATCGGCGGCGCGTTGGTGACGACGCCGCGGCTCTCGACGGCGATGACGGGAACCCGGTACAGTCCGGTCACGCCCCAGAGATTGTTGACCAGCGTATGCGTCCCGTTGAAGGCGAGATAGGCGCCGAGCGCGCCGGTCAGCCGCCAACGGATCGCCGTCAGCCGCGCTTCTGCATCGAAGCCGAGTTCGACCTCTGAGAGCGCGTCGCGGCCCTGATGATCGGAGACCATGCTTTCCGATCGATCCGCAACCCACAGGATCGGCCTTTTCCAGCGCTGTGCGGCATGAATTGCAACGGCGTATTCGGGGTAGATGCTGCCCTTCATGCCGAAGCCGCCGCCGACTGCCGGCACGACCACGCGGATGCTCTCCGGCGGGCAATGGAGAACCGATTCGGCCAGGATCCTGCGAAGCAGATGTGGCGTCTGCGTTGGAACATGCAGCGCAGTGCGGCCCTGTTCAGGCACTGCGAGGGCGCATCGCGTCTCTATCGGAGCCGCCGTTACGCGGCTGATCCGCATCGAAAGGCTGGTGCGATGGGCGGACCCGGTGAGGGCCGCCTCGATCGCCGTCCAGTCGCCGCGCTGCTCGACGAACAGAAGATTGCCGGGAATTTCCGGCCAGATCGCAGGCGCATCCTGTGCGATGGCTTCCTCGATCGTCGCTGCTGCCGACAGCGGCGCGTAGTCCACGGCAATGTGGTCGAGCGCACCTAGGGCCGCGGCACGCGTTTCGGCAACGACCGCGAGGATCGGGTCGCCGACGTGCCGGACCCGGTCGCGCGCGAGCAGCGGGTAGGGCGGACACGCCATCGGTCCGCCGTCCGGCGCCGGGAGGCGCACACGTACCGGCAGGTCACCGATGCCGGCGGCTGCGATATCGGCGCCGGTCAGCACTCCGATCACGCCGGGAAGAGCAGCGACGGCGTCCAGCGCGGGCACGCTTATGTCTGCATGGGCGTGGGTGCTGCGCGCAAAGACGAGATGGGCCGTCCCTTCCGGCACATGGTCGCCGACAAAGGGAATACGGCCAGTGACCAGTCCTGACGTTCGCTCCTGCATCGGCACCTCAAGCGGATATGTTCCAAAAATTGGGCAAACAGCAACAGCCATCTAGCATGCCCTGCTGCAAAAGGATCCAGAGTTATACTTTTTTTTAGACAACACGCTTGCGGAGGGAAAAACAACCGGCTAGCTTGCCGGCAGTTCTTGATCGGGTCCGCGCCACGGCGCCCGACAACAGGAGGTGCCCGAGTTGGGTGTTGCCATTGAAGCTTTCTCCATGGGCGCGCCGGATGACGTCCAGGAGTTTGGACGCATCCTCGACCGGCTCGCACGCTCACGCGTCACCAAGCTTGCGGTGATCGCCAAGACCGAAGGTACTGCAACCACCAACGATTATTCCCGCTCGCTCGCCAAACTCGCCATAGGCGAGGCGCTGGAAGCGCGCGGGCTTGGAGGAGAGGACAGGTCTCAGGTCGTTCTGTCGACCGGGTGCGAAGGGGTCATCAGCCCCGGCGGCTACATAATCGCGGCGACCGACGATGGCGACGACACGCTGGCGGTCGGCCTCGCCCGCTCGCCGATCCTTTCACCCGAAGAGATGATCGCCGATGCGCATGTCGGTCATGCCCGCGACACCGTCGAGGTTGCCCTGGCGGACGCCGGACTGGGGCCGGACGAGGCTGTCCTCGTGCTGATGAAGAGCCCGTTGCTTACCCATCCCGAGGCGACGGGCCTGCCGCCCGCGCAACGCCGATGGGCCGGCATATCGGCCGCGGCGCGCGGCGTAGCGGCGCTTGGCATCGGCGTGGCGCTCGGCGAGATCGCCTCAAGTGAAGCGAAAGCCGCGAATGTCCTGGCGCGCGACGATCTCTATACGCGGCGCGGCATGGTCTTTTCCGGAACCGAAACGCGGCGCTGCGAGGCCATCGTCCTCGGCAACCGGCGGGCCGCGAATGGTGGTGCCAACCGTTTGTCGATCAGTTCAGGCGGCATCGCCGACCTGATCGACATCGAAGGGATGTCGCGGGTCGTCGCACCCGCCGACAACGACCCCATCGTGGCGGCCCGGCGGGTCGCGGGCGAAGGCCGCATCGTCGCTGCCTTCCTCAAGGCGGGCGTGGCGCGAGACGGCCGCGTACGCGGTCGGCGAACCACGGTCTTTTCCAGCGATCTGGACCCCGACAAGCACATGCGCGCGGCGGCGTCCGGCGCCCTGGCCGCGCTTATCGGCGACTGCCGGATGTTCGTCTCCGGTGGTTGCGAGCATCAAGCCCCCGACGGCGGCGGGCTGCTGGCAGTCGTTACGGCGGGATAGGGGCGGCACCATGCGGATCATCAGCGGCGAAGAGGCCCAGTCAATCCTGGAAGTCGAAAGCGCGCTGAGCCTGATCCGCGACGTCTATCGGATGGCGGCCGCGGGCAGGGCGGATGTATCGCATCCCGCCGCCATGCATATGCGTGGTGCGCTCGATACCGGGACCACCTTCAAGATCAAGGGTGCGGTGCTCGACGATCTCGGTGTCGCGGGGTTCCGCCTGATCGGCGACGCCGATGAGCAGCATGGGGACGGGGCGGCCTATTGCTATCTGATCGACCCCCGCAATGCTGTTCCGTTTGCGCTTGTGGACGAAGACTGGCTGCATCGCGTACGCACCGCGCTGACCGGGCTCGTGACGGTCGCAGCCCTTGCGCCGGAAACGCCAAGGCGGCTTGCGCTTGTCGGCACCGGACGCATCGCGCTGGAATTCGTGCGCCATCTCCATGCCGTCCTGCCGGGCGTGCAGCTCGTGCTCGCGTCACGCAACGGTGAGCGCGCCGTCAAGGCTGCGCGCGACTGGGCGCATCTGACGAGCCGCCCCGTCGATGCTGCGCCTTCGGTCGCCGAGGCGGTGCGCTCCGCAGACATCGTCGTCACGCTTTCCGATGCGGATGCGACGCTTTTCGAGGCGGAGGATCTGAAGCCCGGCACGCTTGTCTGCGCCATGGGCGGCCGTCGCGAATTCGGCCGAGCAGTCCTCGACCGTGCATCGCGCTTCGTCGTCGACGAAATCGATTTCGTCTGTACCGCCGGCAATGTCGCCGCCTGGATCCGCGAGGGCAGCATCACGCGTGACGAGGTGGAGGCGGCAGTCGACGGGACGATCGGCGACGTGCTCGCGCGCACCGGACGCGAACCCGTGCCGGCGGGAGATATCTGGCTGGCAGTGATCCAGGGCATGGCCGCCTGCGACATCGGCTTGGCCAAATGGTGTTTCGACAAGCTGTCGGTTGGGGAGGACAATCATGAAGCACGCTGAAAGCTATGGAAGCGAAGGCGAATCGTCCGAACCGGTCACTTCCGCGGGACGTTTTGTAGGACCTTGGCCGCGCGTCGCCTTCGTCACAGGGGTCCTCTGTGCCGCTTATTACATGTGGGTGGCGGCGGTCGGAATCCGGCACCCGGAAATCGATCGCAGCCTGTTCGTGCTTGTCGGCGTCGTGCTCGCCTTCGCGTTGAAGCCGCTGGGGCATTCGGTGCCGACCCGCCTTCTGGATTGCGCGCTTATCGCCCTCGCGGCGGCTGCGACGATCCGCTTCAACATCATGTATGCGACTTTCCTGAACATAGTCGGCCTGCCGATCTCCGACCTCGACATGGTGTTCGGCTGGGTGATGATCGCCATCAGCATCGAAGCCTGCAGGCGCGTGCTGGGCCTGGCGATTCCGATCCTGGCTGTGGTCTTCCTGGCCTTCCTGCTGTTCGGTCCGTACATGCCGCCTCCGTTCGACCATGTGGGGTTCGATCCCCGCACGGTCGCCTCCTACATGTATGCCGGCACGGACGGCATCTACGGGCACATCACCTACGTTCTCGCCTCGCAGATGTTCCTCTTCCTCGTGTTCGGCGCCTTTCTGATGCGCTCGGGCGCCGCCGATTTCTTCTCCGAGATCAGCATGGCGCTGGTCGGCAGCAGGGCCGGCGGCACGGCCAAGGCCGCGGTCGTCTCCTCCACCATTGTCGGCAGCATCACCGGTTCGGCGGCGGCCAATGTCGCCGTGACGGGCGCGGTGACGATTCCGTTGATGAAGAAAGCCGGCTTCAAGCCGCATGTGGCGGGCGGCATCGAGGCGGCCGCGTCGACCGGCGGCACGGTTCTGCCGCCGGTCATGGGCGTCGCCGCCTTCATCATGGTTGCATTGACGGGCATCCCCTACGGGCAGATTGCGCTCTACTCAGCGACTCCCGCGCTCCTCTACTTCTTCTTCGTTTATGCCCAGGTGCATCTCTATTCCAGGCGCAACGGCCTCGTGGGCGCGCCAAGGTCGGAGCTGCCTCGTGTGTGGCCGACGCTTGCCTCGGGCTGGTTCTTCGTTCTGCCGATCGTCGTGATCGCAGGGCTCGTCATGATCAACTATTCGCTCGCCTTCATCGCGCTCATCGCCATCGGGGCGACGCTGATCGCGAGCTGGATGCGCCGCGACACCAGGATGGGCTTGCGATCCATCGTCGAATCGATGGCCGAAGGCACCAAGCAGGCGCTGCCGATCATCGTCGTGGCCGCTCCGGTGGCGATCGTCGCGCAATGCCTGCTCCTGCCGGGCACGGGCCTGCGCATCACCGGCATGATCGTCTCGGCGGGGGCCGGCAACCTGCCGCTGACCATGCTGCTCGTCTTCATCGTCGCCTACATCCTCGGCATGGGTCTGTCGGTCGTCCCGGCCTACATCATCCTGGCGACACTGGCGGCACCGGCGCTGATCCAGCTCGAGGTGCCCGTCCTCGCCGCACATTTGCTCGTCATGTGGTGGGGCCAGGCGTCCAACATCACGCCCCCGGTCGCCCTGGCGAGCTACGTCGCGTCGTCGATCGCCAACTCGCCGCTGTGGGCGACCGGATGGGCGGCCGTAATCAAGGGTGCCGGCCTTTTCTTCATACCGGCCCTGTTCGTCTATCAGCCCGGCCTCCTCTACGAGGGATCGGCCTTCAGCATCGCCATCACCGTCGGTTCGATGATCCTCGGCATTATCGCCGTCTCCGGTGCGATCGAGGGCTTCCTGTTCCGTCGCCTGAGCGTCATCCAGAGAATCGTGATCGGCTTCGGCGCGATCCTCCTCACGCTCGGCCAGGACATGATGATCGTCGGATTGGGTCTTGCCGTCTCGGCACTCGCATTCGTCATTCCGCAGCAAGCCCAGGAAGTAAGCTCGCCCAACTAGGCGAAACCAGAGTCGGAACCCGGCGACGGGTCCCGGGGACATAGTACCAGCCAAGGAGGAAGACATGCGCAGATTCGTTTTTGCCGCGGCGGTCGCGGCCGGCACCATGGTTTTTGGAGCGACAGTCCACGCTCAGGAGACCAACGTCATCGTCGGCTCGAGTTCGGTCGGCGGCAGCTACTATCTCTATGCCGGCGGACTGTCGACATTCGTCAACGACCACTCGGACAAGCTCAACGCCACCGCGCAGACGACGCGCGGCTCGGTCGAGAACGTTCGCCTGCTGGATGCCGGACGGCTTCAGTTCGGCTTCGCAAATGGCGGCGTGGTCTATGAACAGAAGGAGGGTTCGGGGCAGTTCGAAGACGCGTCAAGCGACAAGATCCGGGGCATCGCGACGGTCGACATCGCGCCGCTGCATTTCGTCGCCTTCGCCGGTGGCGGAGTCGAGAACCTAGAGGACTTGCCGGGCAAGCGGGTGTCGATCGGCGCGCCAGGCTCCGGTAGCGCCAATTCAACGATGAACCTGTTCGAGGCCGCTCAGATCGTCGACAAGGTCGAGGTCCAGAATCTCGGCTTCGATGAGAGCGCCGCCAATATGCGCGACGGTAATCTCGACGCGTTTTCGGCCTCGTCCGCCCTGCCCATGCCTGCCGTCATGGATCTTGCCGCGTCGCGCGACATCATCCTGCTCGGTATCGGCGACGAGGTCACCGCACGCCTGCGCGAAATTTCGCCGGCTTACCAGCCGGTGACGATACCCGCCGGCACCTATGAGGGTATCGACGAGGACGTGAAGACGATCGGCGTGCCGTCGATGTTCGTGACCCATGCCGACGTTCCGGAGGACGTGGTCTACGAAATGGTCCGCACCATGTTCTCGGAAGGAGCGGAAAGCTACATGCGCAACATCTACAACGCCTGGGGGCCTGAGCCGGGCGCGGAGGCGTTCGCCGACATAGGCGTGCCGCTGCATCCCGGCGCAGAGCGTTTCTATCGCGAGCAGGGACTGATCAAGTGAGGTAGTTCGGTGGGTCGGCGTTTCAGCACCCCGTTGACGATGGCGGCGCCGGGCTTCGGCGCCGCCATCCCGTCTATGACGACTTTCCATGACGGTCGAGCGCTCCAGGCAGCACTTGGCGAAGGTCGCGTCACCCGTGCCGATAGCCTCGCGGCTCTGCGGACGGCGATCGTCCAGCAAGGCCCGCATTTCCGCATTTTCTCGGATACCAGGTTGGATGCGGCCCGGCAGGAAGCAGTCGTCTCCGATGTACGAAGAGGCACGAGCCTCTCCTCCGGCGTCGATGGGCTGGCGCTGACGATCAAGGGCAACATTCCCCGCCATGGGCTCGCCTGGACGGAGGGCTCGCGTCTGTTCGCAGACAGGCGCGCCGCGACGAGCGCGGCTGCTGTGGAGCGGCTCGAAGCTGCCGGTGCGATCACGATCGGCTCCACGACCATGACAGAACTGGCGATGTATGCGCCGGACAATCCGTTCGAACCAATCGCGGTGAATCCGTGGACGCCGCAACGTACAGCCGGCGGTTCGAGCAGCGGCGCAGGCGTGGCCGCCGCCCTCGGGCTCGGCGATATCCATCTGGGTACGGATTCCGGCGGCTCGATCCGGAACCCTGCGTTGCATTGCGGCGTCGTCGGCTTCAAGCCGTCCCTCGGCCGCTGGCCGCTTGGCGGCGTGCCTTGCTATGCGCCGAGCCTCGACACGCTGGGGCTGGCTGCGCGTTCGCTCGCCGACGTAATTGAGGTCGACGCGATCCTCGGCCCGCGAGAATTCGTCACGGAGGCGAACGATATCCGCTGCGTCGTTCCTCAACGTCTCGTCGAGGCGGTGTCGGATCGCGCGACGCTGGCATTGTTCGAGCAGGCTGTCGCCGTCATAGCAGCCGCAATCACTGTCGAGACGATGGACCTGGACGGTTGGACGGCGGCGGAGCGTGCGGCGGGCACCATCTCGCAGGCGGAAGCCGCCCGTGCCATCCGCGCCGTCGACCGCGGCCGTTTGGACCGAAGGCTCGCCCGGCGGCTGGAACTCGGTGACGGCATCGCCGACGCAGACGTCGACACAGCACGAGCGACCTGTGCAGCATTTGCCGCCTCGCTGTCCGATCGACTCGGCGGCCGGGCAATTCTGCTGACGCCGACCTGGCCGTTTCGTGCGCCATCGGTCCATCAGAGCTGGACGGTGGTGCAGGGCCGACGCGTACCGGTGGATCCTTCCCGCAACGTCTTCGTGCGCGCCGCCAATGCGGCAGGCGCGCCTGCGGTGACCTTGCCCGCAGGCTGGTATCCCGGCATGGTGCCGTTCGGAATTCAACTGATTGCCGCGCCTGGAGCCGACCCCATGTTGCTTGACGCCAGCCGGAAGATCGAGGACCTGATCGGCCAGTTCATGTCGGATCGCCGGGGCGGGAAGGTGCCGTGAAGCCACCGAACCGCGATTTGGGTGACGAGGAGGCGCCGGTGCGCGGGACGACGTCGAATGCGCTCGACCTGCAGACGGCGACGGGATTGCGCGTTTCCGACGATCTGCGCTCCCGTTTCAAGGAGATCGGCCAACGTCTCGCGGCGTTCCGGAAAGGATCCGGACACAGCGCCGCGGACATTGCCGAACGTCTCGGGATCAGCCGCTCCAACCTCTACCGGATGGAGAGCGGCGAGATCACGAAGATCGAGACGCTCTATCGTCTGTCGGAGGTGCTCGGCGTTTCCGTCAATTCGCTTCTCGGCATCGGCATCGAGTTCATCGCCAACGCGGTCACGTTCTTCGAACGGGTTCGGCAGATCGATTCCAAGGCACAGAAGATCGTCAATTTCTTCGGGCCGGTCTCCTATCTCCTGACGTCCGATGCATTCGATACCGTGCTGCGCGACGTGCTTTCCGAGGCTTTGCCGACGACGGTCGAGACGCCGGCTGCGCAAGGCCAGGTGCGCCAGATCCTCGAGATACTTGCGGCTAGAAAGGCCGACTACCGCCGCCGCCTGCCGGACATAGTGACGCTGGTCTCCGTCAATGAAATCGAGAACTTCCTGCGCTTCGGGCCGCTCGGACACCTCGATCTTCCCGACAGCATCCGTCGCGAACGCCGTCGGTTCGCGGTCGAAGAGGTCGAGCGCATCGCGAAGCTGATGGAAGCCCTGCCGATTGGGGTGCAGGCGGGGATCTTCCCGGATGCTCTTCCATCGACCCCGTTCCAGATCACCCGTCAGGTCGGCGGCCGCACCATCCTGCAGATCAGCCCGTTCCGGCTCGGCATCCAGCCGAATGTCCGCGTGGGCGTCGCGATGATCACCGATGCGGAGGAAGCGGTGCGCCTGCATGAGAGCATCGCCGACGACTTGTGGTCCCGGGCCATCAAAGGGCGCGACGGGGCAGAGGTCATTCGCGGATTGATCCGGCGTTTCGCCGAATAGTCCTCCTCCGATAGTCGGATCGATATCGGCATCGATCGACCAAATGCGGTCATGGCGGGGCGGCCTGCCATGAAAACATGCAGTCGTTTCATATGGATAGCAAGGCATTCGAGAATTGCGAATGCTCAATTTGG
>CAYYZC010000088.1:0-10312 GCA_964475605.1 uncultured Chelativorans sp. | reverse complement strand
GCTCTGGTTCCTCCCGTTCGCGATCGCCTGCGGCAACACCTTCATCCTCAAGCCGTCGGAGCGCGACCCCTCGGTGCCGATGCGCTTTGCCGAGCTGTTCATCGAGGCGGGCCTTCCGGCCGGCATCCTCAATGTCGTCAACGGCGACAAGGAGGTGGTCGACGCGATCCTCGACGATCCGGATATCAAGGCCGTCGGCTTCGTCGGCTCGACGCCGATCGCCGAATATATCTACGCCCGCGGCTGCGCGGCCGGAAAGCGCGTCCAGTGCTTCGGCGGCGCCAAGAACCACATGATCATCATGCCCGACGCCGACATGGACCAGACGGTCGATGCGCTGATCGGCGCCGGCTACGGCTCCGCCGGCGAGCGCTGCATGGCGATCTCGGTCGCCGTTCCGGTCGGCAAGGAGACCGCCGACCGCCTGATCGAGCGCCTGATCCCGCGCGTCGAGAGCCTCAAGGTCGGCCCCTCGACCGACGCCTCGGCCGATTTCGGCCCGCTGATCACCAAGCAGGCGCTGGAGCGCGTGAAGGGCTATGTCGATCTCGGCGTCCAGGAAGGCGCCAAGCTCGTCGTCGACGGCCGCGACTTCACCATGCAGGGCTACGAGAACGGCTACTATATGGGCGGCTGCCTCTTCGACGAGGTGACGCCGGAGATGCGCATCTACAAGGAGGAGATCTTCGGGCCGGTCCTGTCTGTGGTGCGCGCGCCCACCTACGAGAACGCCATCAAGCTCGCCAACGAGCACGAATACGGCAACGGCGTCGCCATCTTCACCCGCGACGGCGATGCCGCGCGCGACTTCGCCAGCCGCGTCCAGGTCGGCATGGTCGGCGTCAACCTTCCGATCCCGGTGCCGATCGCCTACTACACTTTCGGCGGCTGGAAGGGCTCCGCCTTCGGCGATCTCAATCAGCACGGGCCGGACGCCTTCCGCTTCTACACCAAGACCAAGACGGTGACCTCGCGCTGGCCTTCCGGTATCAAGGACGGTGCCGAATTCGTCATCCCGACGATGAATTGATCCGGCCTACAAGGCCGATCCGCGAACGGGCGCCGACGGCGCCCGTTTTCGTTTGCGTTGCGGCAATCCTTCAGTCGTTCCATGTCCCTCCGTCATAATTTCGTGATGGAACGGTTGGCCCGTCATGCGGCTTCCTTTTGCGAAGTCGCCGCGGACGACCCGCGGAGAAGGAAGACAGGAGCCCCAACGCCGCAGGCGGCCGATCAGGACCAGCGGGCTCCAATTCAGGAGGTGCTGTCATGGCACATGTCCCGTTCACGATGTCGGCCCTCGCGGCCGCGCTGATGTTCTCGGCCTCCCCGGTCGCGTTCGCCGAGCAGACCGCCCAGCCGGTCGCGGCCGAAAGCGCCAACATGCTCCAGATGAATCTCTGCGGCGAACGCGATCAGGTGCTCGCCGAGCTCAAGGACGTGTTCAGCGAGACGCCGATGGCCGTCGGCCAGGTCGATGGCGATGCGGTGGTCGAGATCCTCGTCTCCGAGAGCGGCACCTGGACCATTCTGGCCACCGGCACGGACGGCCTGAGCTGCATCGTCTCGGCCGGCGAAGGTTTCCAGAGTACGACGCTGGTTCGCGGCGTCGACGCGTGACTCCCGCCGCCAGGCCTTTCACTTCCGGGCAACGTCTTCCGCGAGGCTGCGCAGCATCTTCATGAGTTGCGCGGCATCGAGCCCGGCCTGCGTCTCGCTCCCGGACATGATCGACCGGGCGAGGCGCAGGTGTTTCTCGGTCGACTGCATCAATCCCGACGAGCTGTGATAGCGATACCAGAAGCGCCGGCTGTGCGTCTGCAGCGGCGCCACGGCGCGGGTCGCGAAAGGGTTGCCGGCGGCCGCCGCGATCGCCTCGTCGAGTTCCTTGTCGGCCTTCAGGAACGCCGCGGCATCGCCGGTTTCCCGGGCGGCCGCCATCCCTTCGGCGGCATGCTCGAGCAAATGGCGGGACCGCTCGTCCAGACGGCGGGCCGCCGTCTTCGAAAGCGTCGTCTCGATCCCGGTCCTGGCGTCGATGACCTGCAGCCAGTCGGCCGGGTGCAGCTCGGCGATCGCCAAGCCGGCGCGCGGCCGCACCTCGACCAGCCCCTCCCATGCCAGCCGCTGGATGGCTTCGCGCACCGGCGTGCGGCCGAGCCCGAGCCGGTCGATCAGCGCGCCCTCCGTGGTCGTCGAGCCGGGCTCGAGCTGCTGGGTGACGACCAGATGCTCCAGCATGTGATAGGCGCGGGTCGCCGCCGGCTCCTGCTGCGCCTCCGCGTCCCTGATTGCCATCGCCGTCACTCTTTCTCTTCCCCGCATGTATCGAGGCATATCCGATTCCTGCTTGACACCGATCCGCCCCTGTTAGATATATCACAGATATATCAGAAGGAGAAGGCACCATGTGGTCAGGTATCCTGCCGGCGGTCACCACCAAGTTCGACGAGGATGGCGAGCTCGATCATGCCGAGATGGAACGCTGCTTCGGCCTTCAGGTCGATGCCGGCTGCGACGGGCTGATCGTTTGCGGCTCGCTCGGCGAGGGCCCGATGCTCAGCCATGAGGAGAAGCTGGCGGTCTTCGCGACGGCGCGCTCCGCGGCCGGCGACAGGCCGGTGCTGCTCACCATCAACGAGGCCGCCACCCGCGACGCCTGCGCGCTGGCCAGGCGCGCCGCCTCGGCCGGCGCCGACGGCCTGATGGTGGTGCCGAGCCCGATCTACCACACCGATGCCGTGGAGACGGTCGCGACGCTGAAGGCGGTCGCCGCCGCCGGCGACCTTCCGGTGATGATCTATTCGAACCGGCTCGCCTATCGCGTCGACGTCACCATTCCGATCATGGAGGAGCTTGCCGCCGACGCCCGCTTCGTCGCGGTCAAGGAATCTTCCGACGACATCCGCCGCTCGACCGAGATCGTCAATGCCTTCGGCGATCGCTTCGACCTCTTCACCGGCGTCGACAACCTCGCCTATGAGGCGCTTTGCGTCGGCGCCGTCGGCTGGGTCGCCGGCCTGGTCACCGCCTTTCCGCGCGAGACGGTGGCGATCTACCGGCTGATGCGGGAGGGCCGGCGCGAGGAGGCGCTCGCCATCTATCGCTGGTTCCGTCCGCTGCTGGACCTCGACGTCTCGACCTATCTGGTACAAAACATCAAGCTTGCGGAGGCGATCGAGATCGGCTCCAACGAGCGGGTCCGCATGCCGCGCATGCCGCTCTCGGGCGAGCGCCGCAGGTCGGCGGAGAAGATCATCCGCGCCGCGATCGCCTCGCGGCCCGGACTGCCGAATTTCTGACCCGAGGCTGCAATGCACGCAGGCTTCATAGCCCCCAAGCGCATCGGATGAGCGACGATTCCATCGCCGTCATCGGCGCCGGCATCGTCGGCATCTGCGTCGCGGCCAATCTGGCCGAGGCGGGATTCGACGTCACCGTCTACGACCGCACCGGCATCTGCGAGGAGACGAGCTCGGGAAATGCCGCGGCGTTCGCCTTTTCCGACGTGCTGCCGCTGGTCCAGAAGGGCATGATGCGGCAGGTGCCGAGATGGCTCGCCGATCCGCTCGGGCCGCTCTCGATCCCGCCGGCATACCTGCCGAAACTCGTCCCCTGGCTCTATCGCTTCTGGCGCCAGGCGCGCCCGCATCGCTTCGAGGCCAGCCTGCAGGCGCAGGGCGCGATGATGCGGCTCGCCGAGAGCGAGTGGGCGGCACTAACGGAGCGTTCCGGCACCGGCGGCATGGTCCGCCAGCACGGCGCGCTGGAGCTCTACGAGGGCGAGGCGGAATTCCGCGCCGCCGCACCCGGCTGGGAGGCGAAGCGGCGCCTCGACATCGCCTTCCGCCACCTCGCGCCGGACGAGTTCGCCGACTATCAGCCGGGCCTCTCCGACCGCTTCACCCACGCCACCTTCGTGCCGTCCTGGAAGAACGTCGCCGACCCGAAACTGTTCGGGAAGGCGGTCTGGTCCTTCGCGGAAGCGCGCGGCGCCCGCTTCGAGCACGCCGAGATCGCCGGAACCTCGCTCGAAGGCGGCAGGCCGGTGCTGACCTTGCGCGACGGCGGGACCTTGCGCCCCGGCCGGCTTGTGATCGCCGCCGGCGCCTGGTCGCATCATTTCGCGCGCCCCTTCGGCGACCGCGTGCCGCTGGAGACCGAGCGCGGCTACAACACCACCCTTCCCTCCGATGCCGCCGATGTCCGCCTCCAGCTCATCTTCGGCGGGCACGGCTTCGTCATCACGCCGCTCTCGACCGGACTGCGCGTCGGCGGTGCCGTCGAGCTCGGCGGGCTGAAGGCGCCGCCGAATTATGAACGCTCCAGGGCGATGCTGCGCAAGGCCAGGCAGTTCCTCCCGGACCTGAGGACGGAAGGCGGTCGCGAATGGATGGGGTTCCGTCCCTCGCTGCCGGATTCGCTGCCGGTGATCGGCCGCTCCAGCGCCAGTCCGGACGTGCTCTATGCCTTCGGCCACGGCCATCTCGGCCTGACCCAGTCCGCCGCTGCCGGCCGGCTGGTCCGCGATTTGATGACCGATGCGAAGCCGCCGATCGATCTGAAGCCGTTTTCGGCGCAAAGGTTCTGACATGCCGTCCCGTCTTCACCCCCACCCCTTACCCCTCCCCGCAAGAGGAAGGGGGATACTGAGATGCCGGTGCCTCCAAGGAGGATTGGCGCGATGAACCCCCGCACCTTCTTCTGTCTCGACGGCCATACCTGCGGCAATCCTGTCCGCCTCGTCGTCGGCGGCGGGCCGCAGCTTTCCGGCGCGACGATGATGGAGCGCCGCGCCCATTTCATCGCCGAATATGACTGGATCCGCCGCGGCCTGATGTTCGAGCCGCGCGGCCACGACATGATGTCGGGCGCGATCCTCTATCCGCCGACCCGCGAGGATTGCGACACCGGCGTGCTCTATATCGAGACCTCCGGCTGCCTGCCCATGTGCGGCCACGGCACGATCGGCACCGTCACCATGGCGATCGAGCAGGGCATCGTCACGCCGCGCGAGCCCGGACGGCTCCGGCTCGACACGCCCGCCGGCCTCGTCGTCGCCGAATACCGGCAGCAGGGCCGCTTCGTCGAGGAGGTGCGCATCACCAACGTCCCCTCCTTCCTCCATGCCGAGGACCTGGAGGTGGAGTGCCCGGGCCTCGGCACGATCAGGGTCGATGTCGCCTATGGCGGTAACTTCTACGCGATCATCGATCCGCAGCCGAACTATCGCGACATGGCCGACCATTCGGCGGCGGATCTGGTCACCTGGAGCCCCGTACTGCGCCAGCGCCTCAACGAGCGCTACCGTTTCGTCCATCCCGAGCAGCCGGCGATCGACCGGCTCACCCACATATTGTGGACGGGCGCGCCGAGGGCGGAAGGAGCCGATGCGCGCAACGCCGTCTTCTACGGCGACAAGGCGATCGACCGCTCGCCCTGCGGCACCGGCACCTCGGCCCGGATGGCGCAGCTCCACGCCAAGGGGAAGCTGGCCACGGGCGACGGCTTCGTGCATGAATCGATCATCGGCTCGCTCTTCCATGGCCGCGTCGAGGCCGCTTCTTCCGTCGGCGGACGGCCCGCCATCATTCCCTCGATCGCCGGCTGGGCGCGCCTGACGGGATTCAACACCATCTTCATCGACGAGCGCGACCCCTATGCGCATGGTTTCTCGGTCACCTGACCGTCCGCGCCACGACGTGCATCCGCCTGCCGGATTTGCGCGTCCGGCTCACATTTCTTGCGCGAAATTCGACTATGGTCGCAAGACATTGCGCGGAAGCGCTGCTAGTTTCCGCCACCTGATTCCGCATCTGGAGGAGCGGTCTCGCTCGGATCGCTCCGTCATTTTGACATTGCAATCGGAGCGCAAGAGAATAGGACTTGGGGAACCAAATAACAGGATGCGCATGATGGGCGACATCCGCGGGGAGCATCACAAGCGATGGAATATTTTCTCCAGCAGTTGATCAACGGGCTGACGCTCGGATCGATCTACGGGCTGATCGCGATCGGCTACACGATGGTCTACGGGATCATCGGCATGATCAACTTCGCCCATGGCGACATCTTCATGATCGGGGCCTTCATCGCGCTGGCGACGTTCCTGATCCTGACCACGGTGGTCGGCTTCGCCTTCCTGCCGGTGGTGCTTCTGATCGTGCTGATCATCGCGATGCTCTTCACCTCGGCCTGGGGCTGGGCGGTCGAGCGGCTCGCCTACCGGCCGCTGCGCGGCTCCTTCCGCCTGGCGCCGCTGATCACCGCGATCGGCATGTCGATCGTGCTGCAGAACTTCGTCCAGGTGACGCAGGATGCGCGCGTCAAGCCGCTGCCGCCGCAGATCCAGGGCGGCATCACGCTGATGGAGGGCTCGGAAGCGGCCGGCGGCATCGTCGTCCAGCTCTCCTACATGCAGATCATCATCATACTCACCACCCTGGTGCTGATGACGCTGTTCACGCTGCTCATCAACCGCACCTCGCTCGGCCGGGCGCAGCGCGCCTGCGAGCAGGACCGCAGGATGGCCTCCCTGCTCGGCGTCGACGTCGACCGCACCATCTCGCTGACCTTCGTCATGGGAGCGGCACTTGCCGCGGTGGCGGGACTGATGTTCGTGCTGCTCTACGGCGTGATCGACTTCTATATCGGCTTCCTGGCCGGCATCAAGGCGTTCACCGCAGCCGTGCTCGGCGGCATCGGCTCGCTTCCCGGCGCGATGCTCGGCGGCCTGCTGATCGGCCTCATCGAAGTGTTCTGGTCGGGCTATTTCAGCGTCGAGTACAAGGATGTCGCCGCCTTCTCGATCCTGGCGATCGTGCTGATCTTCCTGCCCTCCGGCCTTCTCGGCAAGCCTGAAGTGGAGAAGGTGTGATGGCGACGACGACCCAGCCTTCCGCAGAGAACCGTCCGGTCGGCGCCCAGCGCGACGCCGAGAGGCGCGGCGCCGCGCCTTTGAAGGTCCAGCCGCACAGGCGGGACGGCTTCGCGGAATCGGTGAAGGATGCGGGGCTCGCCGCCCTGCTCACCGCCGCGCTCGGCTTCTTCTTCCTGGCTCTGAAGACCCATATCGCCCCCGGCGGCCTGGCGCTCGATACGCGCTGGGGCCTCTGGTTCACGGCCATCGCCATCGTCTTTGTCGGCCGGCTGCTGCTCAACATGTTCGTGTTCCGGACCGAGCGCCCGGTCACCGGCAGGATCTCGCAGGTCTTCTCCAGGGCCGGCCAGGGCATGCCCCTGCTGGGCAAGGTGTTGGGGCAGGTCATGTTCGGCTTCGCGCTGATCCTGCCCTTCTTCTTCATCGTGGTGTTTCCGCAGCAGCAGCGGGTGGCGATCGACCTCGCCATCCTGATCATGACCTACATCATGCTCGGCTGGGGGCTGAACATCGTCGTCGGCCTGGCCGGCCTGCTCGACCTCGGCTATGTCGCCTTCTACGCCGTCGGCGCCTATTCCTTCGCGCTGCTGTCGACCCATTTCGAGTTCATCGGATTCTGGGTCGCGCTGCCGATGGCGGGTCTGCTCGCCGCATTGTGGGGGCTCATCCTCGGCTTCCCGGTGCTGCGGCTGCGGGGCGACTATCTGGCCATCGTCACGCTCGCCTTCGGCGAGATCATCCGCATCGTGCTCCTGAACTGGTACGAGTTCACCGGCGGGCCGAACGGCATCTCGGGGATTCCCAAGCCGACCCTGTTCGGCATCGAGTTCACGCGCGGCGAAGGCGGCTTCGCCGATCTCGTCGGGATCGAATATTCGACCATCCACCGCTTCATCTATCTCTATTACATCATCTTCGTGCTCGCCATCATCACCAACATCGTGACGGTGCGGCTGCGCAAGCTGCCGATCGGACGCGCCTGGGAGGCGCTGCGCGAGGACGAGATCGCCTGCCGCTCGCTCGGCATCAACACCACCAACACCAAGCTGACGGCATTCGCCATCGGCGCCATGTTCGGCGGCTTCGCCGGCTCCTTCTTCGCCACCCGCCAGGGCTTCATCTCGCCGGAAAGCTTCACCTTCCTGGAATCGGCGATCATCCTGGCGATCGTCGTCCTCGGCGGTCTCGGCTCGCAGATCGGCGTCGTCATCTCCTCGATCGTGATGATCGGCGGCATCGAGATGCTGCGCAACATCGACTTCCTGGAAGCCGTCTTCGGTGCCGGCTTCGACCCGACCCAGTACCGCATGCTGATCTTCGGACTGGCGATGGTCGGCATCATGGTGTGGAGGCCGCGCGGGCTGATCACCACGCGTGAGCCATCGGCGGTGCTGAAGGAGAAGAAGAGGATCGGCGCCGACATGGTCGCACAGGGCGAGGGACACTGATGAGCGCGCCAGCAACGCAAGCGAGCCCCGCAGCGCCTGAGGCACTCGCCGCCGGCACCGCCTCCTGGGACGCCGATCCGATCCTGTCGGTGGAGCGCCTGACCATGCGCTTCAGCGGCCTGGTCGCCATCGGCGATCTCTCCTTCAATGTCGGGCGCGGCGACATCACCGCGCTGATCGGTCCCAACGGCGCCGGCAAGACGACCGTCTTCAACTGCGTCACCGGCTTCTACAAGCCGACCGGGGGCCGCATCGTTATGCGCCACGGCCCCGGCCTGCATGGCGAGGCGGTGGCCGCGGTGACGCGCACCGGCCGCAAATGGCAATCGTCCGGCAGCGGCGCCGTGTTCCTGCTGGAGCGCATGCCCGATTTCGAGATCGCCGAGCAGGCCCGCGTCGCCCGCACCTTCCAGAACATTCGCCTGTTCGGCGGCATGACGGTGCTGGAGAACCTCATGGTCGCCCAGCACAACAGGCTGATGGCGGCTTCCGGCTTCACCATCGGCGGCATCTTCAACGTTCCGCGCTTCCGCCACGCCGAGGAGGAGGCGATCGACAAGGCCGTCTACTGGCTGGAGCAGACGCGGCTGGTGGCGCGCGCCGACGATCCGGCCGCCGATCTCCCCTATGGCGACCAGCGTAGGCTGGAAATCGCCCGTGCCATGTGCACCGGACCGCAGCTCCTGTGCCTGGACGAGCCGGCCGCCGGCCTCAACCCGCGCGAATCCTCCGAGCTCAACGAACTGCTCAAGTTCATCCGCGACGAGCACGACACCTCGGTGCTGCTGATCGAGCACGACATGGGCGTGGTGATGGAGATCTCCGACCACATCGTGGTGCTCGACTACGGCAAGAAGATCTCCGACGGCAGCTCCGATTTCGTGCGCACCGATCCGAGCGTGATCGCCGCCTATCTCGGCGTCGAGGACGACGAGATCGAGGAAGCGCCGGAGCTCGCCTCGCTGGTCGTCGAGGCGGTCGGCGAGCAGGCCGCCAGGGAGCGCGCCAATCTCGATGCGGATGCCGTGCCGCCGCCCGAGGAGGCCGCGGCCGACATCGTGGACGAAGACGGCAGGAAGCCGACCGGCACGCAAGAGCCCGGCAATGGAGGGCGCCGATGAGCGAGGCTTCGAACGGCACGCTGCTTTCGGTGCGCGGCGTCGAGACCTATTACGGCAAGATCGTCGCGCTGCGTGGCGTCGACGTCGATGTCGAGCGTGGCGAGATCGTCACCCTGATCGGCGCCAACGGCGCCGGCAAGTCGACGCTGATGATGACGATCTGCGGCAATCCGCAGGCGCGCACCGGCACCATCTCCTATGACGGCCACGACATCACCGGCATGCCGACCCATCTCATCATGCGCCAGGGCATCGCCCAATCGCCGGAGGGGCGGCGCATCTTCCCGCACATGACGGTGATGGAGAACCTGCAGATGGGCGCCGCGCTGGTGCCGGAGGATCAGTTCGACGACAATCTGCGCCGTGTCTATGAGCTCTTTCCGCGGCTCAAGGAGCGGGTGCTGCAGCGCGGCGGCACGCTGTCGGGCGGCGAGCAGCAGATGCTGGCAATCGCCCGCGCGCTGATGGGCAAGCCTAAGCTCCTGCTGCTCGACGAGCCGTCGCTGGGTCTCGCCCCGCTGATCGTCAAGCAGATCTTCGAGGCGATCCGCGAGCTCAACATCAATGAGGGGCTGACCGTGTTTCTGGTCGAGCAGAATGCCTTCCATGCGCTCAAGCTCGCCCATCGCGGCTATGTCATGGTCAATGGCCGCATCACGATGAGCGGCACCGGACGCGAGCTCCTGAAGCGCGAGGAGGTCCGCGCGGCCTATCTGGAGGGCGGGCGGCATTAGGGCATGGTCCTGAAGTCGGGAACCGGATCCGGGCGGGACCGTGCTTCGGCAAAAGACAATCTGACCGCGCCTCAGGCGCCGGGTGGAAGGAAAGAATGGAAAAGCAGAACAGCCTTCTATGGGAAGTCA
>CAYYZC010000087.1:0-10352 GCA_964475605.1 uncultured Chelativorans sp. | reverse complement strand
CGTTGAGATAGCCCTGCCCGCTGATCTCGCGCACCGAGGCGGTGAGGCCGGCGGTGAATTCGATGCCAAGGCTGTCCTTCGCCTTGCGCATTGCCCGGTTGATCCGCTTCTCAGCCTTCTCGGCATTCAGGCCCAGATCCATCAACGCCCGCTTCAGTCCGGACGCAGTCCCGGCAAGCCGCTCCATCTCGGCTTCCATGGGCGACATGGAGTCCGGCCCCGTGATTTGCGACAGCATGAATTTCTGTGTCGCCTTCCGGGCGTTGCGCAACTTCTTCTCGCCCTTGGCAGCCCACTCGGTGTCGTCGATGAATTTTCTCATCTCCTCGGCCAGCGACGCGACGCTGGCTTTGGCGCTGACGAAGGGCGAGTTCGGGCCGAACCCGTCCTTCAATGCGTCGAGCGTGCCCCTGAACCCGCGCCGGAAATCCTTCTTGAGATCCGTTTCGTATTTGTCGATGGCCTTGAAGAGTTGCTTCGCCTGACCGTCCTTGCTCGCCTGCTGGGCAAGGATCCGGAACTCCGTAGCCTGATCACGAAAGCTGTTGAAGGCCGAACGCATCTCGCCCACTGCGCGCCCCATGCCCTGCTCGATCACCTCCTCAATCAGTCCTTTGTTGGCCTCAAACTGGCGTTTGGCCTGCAGGGATTGAGCGCGAGCTTGATCCTTTTCAGCCTGCGACTTCCCGAAAAGGCCGCCGAACAGCCCGCCGATGCCGCCAAGGACCGCACCGAACAGCCCACCAGAGGCAAAGCCGGACACTGCACCGCCGAGCGCGCCCATGACCGGGCTCTGCGTCGAATAACCGACACCGACACCGCCGAGCCCTGCCAAGAGCCCGCCGCGCGCACCACCCCCGCCCTGCGCGCCGCCGCCACCGAGATTGCCGAGCGCGCTCAGGAAGCCGCTCCTGGTCCCCTCGGCAGAGCCGACCGCGGTCGCCTTGCCGAGCTCCTTTGCGAGGAGTTTGTTCTGGCGCGCATTGTCATTGGCCGCGTCGGGCGAGCCGCCCGAGAACAACCCGTCGAACATGCCGGCGATGTTCTGCGATGCCATCCTTGCAAAGCCGCGCATCACGTCGTCGATAAAGTCGTCGAGATCCTCCATCGGCTTGGTGAACAGATCGCCGAGGGCCTGCCCCAGCGTCTGCTCAACCGACTTCGCCATGTCCTTGAAGGCGCTGTCCGCTTCATCGGCGAGCTCGCGCACGCCAAGGCGCGATGCCTCGAACATCTCATCGATCCGACCCTCAACGGCGATCCGCTCGATGTCGGAGAGCTTCGACCGATATTTTTCGAGCAGCCGGATCAGTTCTTCAGCCTCGGCCGCTGCGGCATGGCCGGGGAACATCTTCTCAGCCAGGCGCTCGGCGGTGCGCTGGAAGCTCTCAAATTCCTTGGCTGCATCCTTAGCCGCCTTGCCCGCGTCTTTGAGCGTGGGAGGCAGGGTTCCAAGCTGATCATTCAAGTTCTTCGTCGCATCTTCGGCCGTTCGGAAAGCCCCTGCGAAACGCTTGCCAAAATCGCCAATGACATCAGTGTTCATGATGTCATGGATGAGCTTCCTGTGCTCGTCCGCCGCCTTCTCCAGGTCACGCGTGCCCTTGCTCACCCATTCATCGATCTTGATGCCGGAGAACTTGCCGATTCCTTCCATGCCGAGCGCGCCGAGTACGCTGTTGACGCTTGAAACCAGACTGTTCAGCCCTTCGACGGACGTGTCGATCATGGCATTGACGCCACGGATGACGGCATTCACCGCGCCTGTAACTGCTGCGCCAATGATCGCCGGAAAGTTCTGCCAAACGAATTCGATATCCGCGAAGGCGGCGCGGAAGGAATTGATGATCAGGTTCGCCCCATCCTTGGCGATCTGCACCACATCGATCCCGATCGCCTGCCTGATCTCATCGCGGAAATAGTAGGCTGCAACGACGGCCGCCGTGATCGCGGCCGTGAACGCCACCATCGGGTTAGCCATTATGGCGGCGTTGAGTGCCCATATAGCGCTGACCAGTCCGCGAGAAATCGCGGCGGTCAGCGACACGACGCTGCCGAGAATGGTGGAGCCGAAAGCGACGCCGAGATAGACGCCGGCCGTCGCCGCCACCTCAGCCAGCCGGTCGATATTGGCGATCAGCACGTCGAAACCGCGCGCCATACCGTCGATCGCCCTGCCCACCGCTGCGATTGCCGAAGACAGGCCTGCGCTCGCCCCGAAGGCGCTATCGACCGTGCCGATCAGTCGCGTGATACTGTTGCGCAGCACGGTCATCGCGTTGCCAACGGTCAGGCTCATTCCTGCCGCCTGCGCCTCGGTCGCCGTGAAACCCTTGAGCAACCCCTCGAAGAATTCCCGAGACGTGATCTCTCCGTCGACAATGGCCGCGCGCAACCTGGCAACAGACCCGCCCATGCCGTCGATACCGCGCGCCGCAGCTTGGGCGATCGGGAAAGCGCCTTCGAGGATCGAGCTGAATTCCTCCGCACGAACGATGCCGGAGCCGAGCGCTTGCGAGAGCTGCAGGAGAGCGCCACTGGCGGCTTGCGTCGAACCGCCCTGCACTCTCAGCGCGGCGGTCACGCCATCGACGAACTGGAGCAGCTGGCTTTGCGATGCGCCAAGCTCCTTCGAGGCGATCGATGCGCGGCTGTAGAGAGTGGACAGAGCCTCGATCTCGACGCCGTTACGATTAGCCGCTGCGAACAGCCGATCCTCGACCTCGGCCATTGCTGATGCCGCAACTCCTGTAACGCGCAGCGAGTTGGTCAGGCGAGTATAGGCATCAGCGTACTGCAGGATTGCGCGGGCGCTGAACGCAGCGGCAAGCCCGATCGCTACCGTCCGAAGCTTGTTCATCGCGCCAGCCGCGAGACTGGCCTGCCGCGAGACACGGGACAGGTTGTCGTTGGCGACGCGCCCGAAGCGATCAACGGAGCGCTCGACACCAGTCGCTGCTTTCTTCACGTCGTCAAGCGACCGCACGACCTGGCGCGCACCGCTTCGGGCGTCAGTCGGATCAATTCGGACTGAAAGTGTCGCCATGGAGATTTGCCCCAAGAATGAAAAGCGATGTACCCTGCCGCCCGCTTGGGAGACCGGCATGAAGACAGTGATGGTGATTGCAGTATTGAGCGCGACCAGTGCTTTGGTGCCGGCGCGCGCCCAAGAGCGAGATATCGCGCCCTATGTCCGCGCGCTGTTCGACAATTTGGGCCTTACCTACCTATGCCGAGATGCGTTCGGCCCATCGCATTACCAATCAGCGCGGGTCATCGCGATCGACGGCATGACGCCCCTGGTCGGGGAATCTCAGGCCACGGAATACGTTGCGACCATGGACGCCCGGTTCAAAGCGGACGCGCGGGCCGACAATCCCGACGTGACGGCAGAGTGGTGCCACCAACAACTCGGCGACATCCAATTTCGTATGAAGGTCGAAAGGACGAAGCTTTTTCCAGACTAGTAGCTCGATCAGAACGCCCAGTTCAGGCCAAGGCGCACGGCATGGAAGCCGATGTCGGAATGAGCCCGGACCCGATCGACTGTGACATCCCGGCCAAGTCTGCGCCGCTCGAAGGACGTGAACAGATATTCGCCTTTGAGCCGCAACCGATCGGTCATGGCGTACTCAACTCCGCCGCCAGCTACCCACCCCGGCTTGATTTCTTCATTGGCCTCAATCCGTTCCGGCTCGTCGCCGAGATACTGGATGAACTCCTCCATCCTTCCGACTGCAAGACCGCCAGTGCCGTAGAGCATGACACGATCGAAGATCACACCAAGCCGGGGCCGCAACGTCGCGAACCAATGGACATTCGTCCCTGCGCGTAGGTCCACATGATCCCACTCATAGCCAATATAACCATCTTCGTAGGCTGACACGTCGGTGAACTGGAAATCAGCCTCGATCCCGAGCACGACCGGCCCGAATGCATGGTTGTAGCCGACCTGCGCGCCGTATTGGAGGCCAAAGGCAGTAAGGTCGAAAACGTCTGTCGACCGGCTGCGCCGATAGTCCATGACCTGGGTGGTCAACGAATAGTCGTATGACCCGAAACCCGCGCCGACATTGACGCCGGCATAGATGCCCGACCAGTTATGTACTGGCTCAGCAACAGCCTGACCGGACAAGACCAGGCCAGCGGCCAGCACGAGCGCTTTTTGCATTCGCCTCCCCTCCCCAAGGAAAGAGACTATGGATGCCCAAGCGGGGTCGTGGCAAGAGCGGCCCGAAGACCGCCCCTCTATCATTGTCTTGACCCGCCGGGCCGGGCCAGAACTCGTCTAACCACGAACCGCCTTGCCACGCCTGCCTAGACGGGCCTGACCAGTCCTAGCCAGGACACACCTAGCCTGGCCTGCCAGAACCGGCCTTGCCAATCCTTGCCGCGACGTGCCTAACCGCGCCTGCCGTGCCAACACGGGCCTCGCGAAACCTAAACTCGCCTGGCCTCACCCCGCCTGCCCTGCCATGATCCTCGCCAGCCGGTCGGGCATCCGGCTCCGCGCATTTCAAACTGCCTGCCTTGGCGCTCCCCGCCTCGCCGCGAGTTGCCTTGCCACAACTGGCCTTGCCTGCCCCGACAAGACCCGGCCTTACCCGACCTAGACTTGCCTGCCTTACCGTATCGCGCGTTGACAATCCGGGGCTCGCCATACCTACCCGAACATACCTTGCCTGCCACGAAATCCTGAGAAGGACGCGAGGTTGGAACCAGAACTCTCGCCGTAACCGGGGCAGTCAATTTGCCTTCTTTGCGGGTGCGGGCAAAGCCGCTTCGACTTCGTCCATCACCTTGATCAAGTCCGCGAACTCTTTCAGGTGCTGGTATCTGACCCTCCACGCCCGTAGATCGCGCCACGCCTGTTGGAGAATCAACCGGCGCGTCTTCGTCTGTGACATGGCGTGGGTCATTTCCCGATAGTGCGGCGTCGAAGCCTCGGGGACATGGACGTATGCGCGCGTCCGAACGGCGGGCGCGTCTTCACGGACATAAACCGCTACCACGCTCCTGATCAGACCCCTCGCCTGCTGGAGACGGTACTGATGCGCCGCAGCTGTGTCTGACCATTCGAAATAGTCATGAAGCGGCGAATTATCGTTCTTGGCGTCGGAGAGAATGTCCTCCGGCGTCAGTTCATTCTGATGCTGCTTTCGCAACAGTTCGATATGCTCGCCGACCCGTTTGGCCGCCTTTGCATCGGTCGGGGCGCCGGCTTGAAACCGGGCGCCCTCACTGAATTCGAAGCCAGCGATCTTCATGCCGCGATCGGCGCGGTCGCCGCCTCCAGATCACGAACCTCGGCTTCGGTAGCGATGTGGAAGCATCCGTACTGACCGTCGCGCTCCGGCCTCCACTCGCCCACACCGACTGCGAACCCGGCCGTGTTCAGCAGGTTCAGGATTTGAGCCTCGCTCAACACGTTGGCGTTGTACTTCACGAGGATGCGGGCGTGCCAATCGGGGAATTCGGCCCTGTAGCGCAAGTCGGCGGTGCCCATGCCCACCCTGACGAGGTCTTCCCGCATCTGCGGCTCGCCGATGACCCGTGCGAGATTGACACGAGAAACCGACCCCTCAAATGCGCCCTTAACATCGACATCCTCGCCGATCACCGCGAACGCTTGCCGGGCTGCGATTTTTGTTAATCCGGCGACCGATGTCCCGGCGGTCACGGCTGCGGCCTTGAACGCAACTGAGGGGAAGCCGTAGCCACCATCCGCCAGGCGGTACATGCTGGCCTCAAAGTCAGCCTTCGGGTCTTTCGCCTCACGAGCGCCCTTCGCAGCCTTCGTCTGTTTATCGAGCATCTGTTTCTTGGCCTTGTACGACCAAGCATGGACGATCAGCGGCGAGTCTCCGACGAGAACCACGTCCATCATCTGGAGGTTCAGCGGGGGCAGTTCGATACCAACTTCTTTCTTTGCAGTTGCCATTGTAGGTCTCCACGGCGTCCGGCCCGCCAAGCCCGGAACGCGTCAGGGGTTCGCATTTGCGAACACCGGAGCCGTGGAAGCTTCGGTGATCGCGCTCTATCCCCATGGCGGCGGGGAATTCAGTTGTTCAGGTTGTCAGCCGTCGATAATCGGGCCGGCCTCGAAAGCGTCCATCAATGCGTACTGCGCTTGGTTGCAGCGGTGGAACGCATCCCAGTAGCGCCGGTGCTCCGGCCTCTCGGGCAGAGGGATCCGCTCATCTGGCGCGAAGGTCTCCGCGTAAGCCCGGATCTTTTCTTGATGGGCCTTCTGGTACTCCAGCATAGCGCGCGTCATCCGGCTGTATTGCTGGTCGCACAGAAAGTAGATGCCATCGCCCGATCCTGACGGATAAACGATCGCGTTTGCCGCGTATTCAGGCACCTCGACCATTGCATCGGCCAGTTCTCGCGCGAGGCGCCGGACCTTCGCCGCCGGGTGTTCATTCTCGACCGCTTCGGCAACCGCTGGGACGACTACAGCCGTGCCAACGGCAGGGAGGGTAGCAAGAGCCTTTCGGCGAGTGATCTTTTCCATCAGACCGTCTCCCCGCAATCCGGCCGCGCAATCGGCCCGACTATGCTTGGCGCAATCACGATCAGTTGGTCATCATGATCAATCCGAACCCGCCAGATGCCGCCATGCATGGCCTGCATCTCTTCGCGAAGTACGTTGGTAAGGACCCTCAGAGTGGTCATCCGGTTCCGCGCGGCATCCGAAGCCTGTGCAAGCAGGGTCGTCGCAATGTCGGGCGTTGATGTGCTGTTAGCCTTGCCCATCAGACCAGCCTCGCCTGCTTGGCGGCGACTGAAACGCTGATGCGCTTGCCCTTCCGACGCTTGTTGAACTTCACGGTGACGAGATTGCCATCCATGCCGGTGACGGTGGCGCAGACGGTTCGCCCTTCGAAAACGGGCGTGAATTTGCTACGACGCTTGGTAGCCATTCTCGATGCTCCAGTATCGAGTTTCGGTTAGGCCCCTTTCGATGCTCCAACATCGTCTGGGGCCGCTTGCTTTACGCCCTTCATTTACCTACAATGTCGCCACACTGTCAATCGTCAATGTAGGAAAAAAGAGGAAATGGCGAAAACGCCCTCTCTCGGCATCCGTGTTCAGCCTGAGACCAAGAAGGCCCTTGAGAGGGCTGCCAAGGATGATCTGCGTTCCGTCTCTTCTCTCGTGGAGAAGGTGCTCGTGGGATGGCTCCGGGGCCACGGCTACCTCCCCTCCGACCAGGAAGGGACCCGGCCCGAAGACCTGAACGCGAGCAATGACGATTAATGTGCAGGCGGTCACCCCTCATCCCGACTGCCCGCCACGCCAGAGCGGCTACTTGAGGGCCGATGAATGACACCGAGCCCGTTCCTGATCCAATTGGCAATTCTGCTTCTCCCGGGCGTCATCTGGGCGCATCTGGACGCAAAATTTGCCGCCAAGACAAAGCCTAGTCAGGTCGAATTTCTTGCACGGTCCCTAATGTTCGGTCTCGCCAGTTATAGCGTGACCTATCTCATCTATTGGGCGTTCGGTAAGGATTTCGCTTTCGTGGATTTGAGCCAAGTCGATAAAGAAAACGTCATAACCGCGACGATTGCATCTCAGATCGCTGCAGCGACATGTGTCGGCCTTGTACTTAGTCTCCTATGGATGTATAGCATCAACTATAAGTTGATGGTCCGTCTACTACAAAAAATCCGAGCGACCAAGCGATTTGGTGACGAAGATATATGGGACTTTGTTTTCAACTCAAGCGACCCGGCGAGTGAGTACGTTCACGTCCGGGACTTCCACAACAAGATTGTCTACGCTGGTTGGGTGAACGCATTCTCCGAAACTGGCCGTCTCCGCGAGTTGATCCTGATCAAAGTGCAGGTCTTCGATTTTGAGGGTAGCCTTCTTTTCGAAACACCCAGGGTCTATATATCCAGGGCAACCGAGGGTATTCACATCGAATTCCCCGCAACCAGCGAGCATATAGGGAACGGCACAAATGGCTGATCGCAATCGCGTTTTAACCGAATTTATTGTCCGCCCCATCGCCGGCGGCTACGAAGAAAAGGGAGGAGTAAACCCGTCGACCTCAAAGGTTATCGCGCGGCCACCAGCACCTGCGTCGATGCGACCATCTTCGAAGGTCACGGAACCTCCGCAGCCGAAAAAGTAAGGCATCGCTGCGCCGGAAGGTCGTCAACCGCGACGTCTTTTCCCTTTCGTCTTCTCCCGCGCCGCATCCCGCTTCCGACGCTCCGCGACCATACCCATAAACGCCGCATCCATCGCCTGCACGGCATTGAGCAGGGACATCCGATCAGCACCCCCGATACCTGCCAGATCGCAGAACGCCAAGACCTCGCCGATCTGGATGGGTTGCGGACCATTTACCCCGCCCTGCCTCGCCGCGTGGAGGTAGTGAAAAATCTCCCAAGATACGGCGAGATCCGGGTAGACCTCGACCTTGTTGGCGAGCGCCTGGCTGTCAGGCTTTACGTCCCGGAGCCATTGTTCTCGATCGCCCCACTCGACTGACCATCGGAGGGCGTCCGAGAGTTTCCCAGGGCGTCCTCGGTCGAGATCGCGCGGAAGTTATCTTCGTCGGCCGCGTCGCCCATATAGAGATTGAGGACGCCAGCCGTAGCCGGAGACGAAAGAAGCGAGATGAAGTTCTCGCGGGTCGGCGCGATCTCCTTGCCTTCGCTCTTGACCGTGGTGGACCATGCGATGACGAGATGATCGTGGACGATCCCGATCAGGCGCTCGTCTGCCTCATTGTCGATCGTGCCCTTCGTGAGATTGCGGCGCCGGCCCATCCACTGGTCGAAATTCTGCATCGCGAGCCGGAAGGCGACATTGTCACGGCCCGCCATCTTGGACCGGATCAGGATGTCGCCATAGGCAGTCGGGTAGGTAAACGTCACGCCCTGCTCAAGGGCGATTTCGAGCGACGCCGGAATGTATCCGTCGATCTTCATGTCGGGTTCCTTCTAGGTTGATGTCGGGGTTGTCGGGGATGCGCCAGCGGCCACCCGACGAAGCCGCTGGCGCGGTCAGCCGGTCAGTCCGAAGACTTCTTGGCCGAGACCGCGTTGGGACCAGGCGTCTTGCTGCGCCGGACAATTTTCGATGCCGGCCGAGCGTCGGACGGATCGACGGAAACGGCGACCTGGTCGCGCATGGCGAGACCCTTGCGCTCCCATGACCGCGCAACGTCGTCCGAGACATTCACGGTCGCACCCGCCTCGAACCGCTCGCGGAGCCCGCGCGGGTAGGCGGTGAAGGCCGTCAGGATCCTGACCTTCATCACGATACGGCCCGCGTGATGATCAGGGTGGCGTTGTTGGCGGGGCTCCCGGACGTGTCGTAGATAGCCTGGAAATCGAAGGCTGCCATGACATCCTGATCATTGCCCCCGGCCGTGATGGTTCCGGTCGACAGCTTGGTCTTCGGAAGCTCGAACCTGTATTTTTCGCTCGTCACCGAGCCGACCGTGAAATCGATGCCGACATCGTCGTGGTCGACGAAGGCGTTGTAGAGCGCCAGATTGTCGAAATACGCCTCGAGCGAGCCGGTAACGACGCAGCGCCCGGCACCGATGCCAGCAAGACCCTTCTGCCCGACCGCCGCCTGTTCGCGCAGGCTGTTTTCGATCTGTAGGTTGAGCGACATGATCGTCGGGCTCGGCGAGACGCCGGAGATCGAAAGCGATCCGACATCCGCCGATGCCGACATGACGGCCTTGGTATTGGCGTCGGCATAGGTCGCGCCGGAAAGCGCGGCCGCAGCCGCGGTGTGACCCCGCCCCATCAGGCCGAACGTGCCAGTCACGATCTCCCTTGCAGTAACGGCAAGCGACATCGTTCCGACCTTGACGCCGGTGAAGCGCATGAACGCATCGTTCGCGCCCTGTTCGAAGGTTTTTTCGAACGTGAATGCCTTCGGCGTGACGCCGTTCTTCAGGGCGTTCGTCGCCCAGGTGTTGAACATCACGCCTTCGAGCAGGTCATCGAAAGTCGCATAGGAAAGCTCGAAATTGATGTCGCCCGCGACATTGTAGCCGACATCGATCAGATCCGAGACGTTGCGATCCGGCCTGATCTCGTCGGATACGACGGTCTGCTTCTCGTAGTTCAGGCTTTCCGAGGTGAAGCGGAGGTTCTTGAAGGACGGCGAGGACGGAGTGGTGTTTTCGGTGCTTTCCGCCACGTAGGCGAGGCGGGTGCCGCTGGCGTCTGTGAAGGCCATGAGCAGGGTTCCTTTCGACGTGAAAAATCCCGCTCTGAGCGGGTGGTTCAGGCTTGGAAGTGTCGGGATTTGGCCTAGCCGTGGTGCTCGTCGAGCGCGAAGGGGAACGAGACCGGCAGCATGTAGAACGG
>CAYYZC010000086.1:1614-10398 GCA_964475605.1 uncultured Chelativorans sp. | reverse complement strand
CCTATTACGAGCTCGGCTGGGGCGGCTTCTGGTTCTGGGATCCGGTCGAGAACGCTTCCTTCCTGCCCTGGCTGTCGGGCACGGCGCTCCTGCATTCGGCGATCGTGATGGAGCGCCGCGAAGCGCTGAAGGTCTGGACCGTGCTGCTTGCCATCCTCACCTTCTCGCTGTCGCTGCTCGGCACCTTCCTGGTGCGCTCCGGCGTGCTGACCTCCGTCCACGCATTCGCCACCGACCCGGCGCGCGGCGTCTTCATCCTGCTGATCCTGGTGATCTTCATCGGCGGCGCGCTGTCGCTCTTCGCCTGGCGGGCGACGATGCTGGCGCCCGGCGGGCTGTTCCAGCCTGTGTCGCGCGAAGGCGCGCTCGTGCTCAACAATCTGGTGCTGACGACGGCCGCCGCGACGGTGCTGATCGGCACGCTCTATCCGCTGCTGGTCGAGGCGCTGGGCGGCGACAAGATCTCGGTCGGCGCGCCCTTCTTCAATCTCACCTTCGGGCCGCTGATGATCCCGCTCCTGCTGCTGATGCCGTTCGGTCCGCTGCTGGCGTGGAAGCGGGGCGATCTGTGGGCGGTGTCGCAGCGCCTCTTCGCGGCCTTCGCGATTGCCCTGATCCTGATGCTCGGCGTCTTTTTCTTCGTCGACGGAGCCGGGGTCCTGGCCGCATTCGGCTACGGCGTCGCGGCGTGGCTCGTCTGCGGCGCCCTGACCGACCTGGTGCTCAAATCGGGACTCGGCAACGTTCCGGCATCGACGGCGCTGCGCCGCCTGAAGGGCCTGCCGCGCTCGGTCTTCGGTACGGCGCTGGCGCATGCCGGTCTCGGCCTCACCGTGCTCGGGATCGTGTCGGTGACGACGTTGGAGAGCGAGCGGATCGTGGTCATGAGGCCCGGGGACACGGTCGGGATCGCCGGGCTCACCGTGCGCTACGAGGGTCTGTCGCCGGCGGCGGGGCCGAACTACACCGAGGAGCAGGGCCGCTTCACCTTCGCCGCGGACGGTGCCGGTGCCGAGCGCAGCGAGCTCGTCTCCTCCAAGCGGTTCTACACGGCACGGCAGATGCCGACGACCGAAGCGGGCATTGCGACGCGGGGCCTGAGCCAGCTCTACATCTCGCTCGGCGACCAGGTCGAAGGCGGCGGCATCGTCGTGCGGCTGTGGTGGAAGCCGCTGGTGCTGCTGATCTGGGGTGGCGCCATCCTGATGATGGCCGGCGGCACCGTCTCGCTGCTCGACCGGCGCCTGCGCGTCGGCGCCCCGATGCCGAGACGCGCGGTGGCGAAGGCGAAGAAGCAGGAGATCGAAGCGGTTTGAGACGCTGGCCGAAAGCAGCAATCCTTGCCGTCGCGCTCTCCCTGCTGGTCGATGCGGCGGCATTCGCCGCCCTGCGACCGTCCGAGATACTGGACGATCCGGCACTGGAGGCGCGCGCGCGCGAAATCTCCGCCGAGTTGCGCTGCATGGTCTGCCAGAACCAGTCGATTGACGATTCCGACGCCGAGCTTGCCCGCGACCTGCGCGGGCTGGTGCGCGATCGCCTGCTTGCCGGCGACAGCAACGAGGAGGTGATCGACTACGTCGTCTCGCGCTATGGCGAGTTCGTTCTGCTGCGTCCGCGCTTCAATGCGCGCAACGCGCTGCTGTGGTCGGCCCCGGTCCTGATCCTGCTGATCGGCGGCGGCTTCCTGCTTGCCGCCGGGCGCCGCCGCGCCTCGCGGAACACGCCTGCGGCGCTGACGCCGGGCGAGGAGCGGGAGATCCGCGAGCTGATGGACCGCGAGCAGGGCTGATACTTTTCATTACAAAAGTTTCATATGCCGGAAATGGCACCGTAAGGTTGCTTCCTCTATCTCTGATCCAACGATGCAGGCCAATGCATCAGAACCCATTCACCATGAGGGATCAGTGGACATGGAGACCAGCAATCATCCGACCACCCGCACCCGCAACCGTTTGATGGCGGCCGCGGCTTCCGTGGCGATCGCCGGGGCGATCGGTCTCGGCGCCGTGACCACCGGCACCGCGCCGGTGCTCGCCGAGGCGGTACGTGTCGAAGGGGTGCAGAACCCGGGCTTCGCCGACGTCGTCGAGCAGGTTTCTCCGGCCGTCGTCAGCGTGCGCGTGCAGAGCCGCATCGAGCCCGCCTCGGACAATGGAGCCGATTTCGGCATGCGGGGCTTCGAGAACCTTCCCAGGGACCACCCGCTCTACCACTTCTTCCGCCAGTTCCGCGACCGCGACCACCGCTCCGAGGACCGCTTCCGCGAAAGGCGCCGCGAGCACCGTGCGCGCCCTGTCTCGCAGGGTTCCGGCTTCTTCATCTCCCAGGACGGCTATCTCGTCACCAACAACCACGTCGTCCAGGGCGGCACCGAGTTCACGGTGATCCTCGACGACGGCGACGAGTACGAGGCCGAACTCGTGGGCACCGATCCGCGCACCGACCTCGCCGTCCTCAAGGTCAATGCCGAGGACGAGGAATTCACCTATGTCAACTTCGCGGACGACAACGAGGTGCGCGTCGGCGAATGGGTCGTCGCGGTCGGCAATCCGTTCGGGCTCGGCGGCACGGTCACGGCCGGCATAGTCTCGGCCCGCGGACGCGATATCGGCGCCGGCCCCTATGACGATTTCCTGCAGATCGACGCAGCCGTCAATCGCGGCAATTCCGGCGGCCCCGCCTTCAACCTCAGCGGCGAGGTCGTCGGCGTGAACACGGCGATCTTCTCGCCCTCCGGCGGCAATGTCGGCATCGCTTTCGCTATTCCCGCCTCGACCGCGCGCAACGTCGTCGCGAGCCTGGTCCAGAACGGCTCGGTGCTGCGTGGCTGGCTCGGCGTCCAGATCCAGGCCGTCACCGACGACATCGCGGAGTCGCTCGGCCTGGATAAGGCAGGCGGCGCGCTGGTGTCCGAGGTCCAGGCCGACAGCCCGGCGCTTGAAGCCGGCATCGAGGTCGGCGACGTCATCACCGCCGTCGGCGAGAACGAGATCGAATCGCCGCGCGAGCTGGCCCGGGTGATCGGGGGCTTCGAACCCGACAGGGCGGTCGAGGTCACCGTGCTGCGCAACGGTTCCGAGGAGAAGCTCGACATCAAGCTCGGCGAGCTGCCGCCCATGGACAGGACGGCCTCGGCCGAATCGCCCGACGGCTCGGCAGTACCCGGCAACACGTTGGAGGATTTCGGCCTCACGGTCGCTCCGGCCGACGACGGCAACGGCCTCGTCGTCACCGATGTCGCTCCGATGAGCCTCGCCGCCGAGCGCGGCCTGGAGGCAGGCGACGTGATCGTGGCGGTCAATTCCAAGGGCGTCTCCGGCCCCGACGACGTCACCCGGGCGGTCGAGGAAGCGGCCAAGGCCGGCCGCAGCGCCGTGCTGGTGCAGATCTCGCGCGACGACAACAACCGCTTCGTCGCCCTGCCGATCGACAAGGGCTGATCCACGGGCCGGCAACGGCGCGGACGGCATGAAGCGGCGGCGGGCTTTCGGCCCGCCGCATGCGCTCTTATCGAAATCGATTTCTGGCCTATAGTTCCGCTCATGAAGATTCTCGTCATCGAAGACGATCGCGAAGCCGCCACCTATCTGGAGAACGCCCTCGACGAGGCGGGACACACGGCCCATCTGGCGGGTGACGGCGACAGCGGGTTCGAGCTTGCCTCCGACGGCGAATACGACGTCCTGATCATCGACCGGATGCTGCCGAAGCGCGACGGCCTTTCCGTCATCGCCGGCTTGCGCGCCAGGGGCAACGACACGCCGGTCCTCATCCTCTCCGCGCTCGGCGAGGTCGACGACCGCGTCACCGGTCTGCGCGCCGGCGGCGACGACTACCTGACCAAGCCCTATGCCTTCTCCGAGCTTCTGGCGCGGATCGAGGTGCTGAGCAGGCGCACCGGCTCCAAGGATGTCGAGACGACCTACCGCGTCGGCGATCTCGAGCTCGACCGCCTTTCCCATACGGTGAAGCGGGCCGGCCGCGACATCGTGCTCCAGCCGCGCGAGTTCCGCCTGCTCGAATACCTCATGCGCCATGCCGGCCGCGTCGTCACCCGCACCATGCTGCTGGAGAATGTGTGGGACTATCATTTCGATCCGCAGACCAATGTGATCGACGTTCACGTCTCGCGGCTGCGCTCCAAGATCGAGAAGGGCTTCGATTCGCCCGTCCTCCACACGGTCCGCGGCGCCGGCTACATGCTGAAAGTGGGTTAGGGTCCCTGATGGCCGCCCTCTCGGCGATCATGAAGACGACGGCCGCCAGGCTGTCGGCGCTCTACCTGCTTCTCTTCGCCCTTTGCGCCATGGTGCTGGTCATCTACGTCACCTCGCTGTCGGGCCGCATGCTCCAGGCGCAGACGCAGGAGACCATCGCAGAGGAGGTGCAGAGCCTCGGCCGCGCCTATCAGCGCGGCGGCCTGCCGCTTCTGGTGCGCTTTATCGAGCAGCGTTCGCGCCAGCCCGGCGCCAATCTCTACCTCATCGCCGATCCCAACGGGCGCATCCTGTCGGGCAATGTCGCCAGCCTCGAGCCCGGCGTGCTCGAGGTCGAGGGCTGGACCGAGCGCTCCTTCGCCTATCAGCGCTATGGCGAAGGGGAAGCCGGCCGGCACATGCCGCGCTCGCCGGAGGACGCCTCCGTCATCGACGGGGGCCGCCCGGTCCACCACGCCGTCGCGCTGATCCTGACGCTTCCCAACCAGATGATCCTGCTGGTCGGCCGCGACCTCGGCGAGCGCGACCAGTTCCGCCTGATCGTCCGCCGCGCGCTGATGCTGGCCTTCGGCATCATGGGGCTCGGCGCCTTCGTGATCTGGTACCTGGTCGGACGCCGCGCCCTGAAGCGGATCGACAGCATCTCCGATGCCGGCCGACGCATCATGGGCGGCGACCTCGGCGGCCGCCTGCCGGTGACCGGTTCGGGCGACGAGTTCGATCGCCTGTCGGAGAACCTCAACGTCATGCTGGGCAGGATCGCCAAGCTCAACGAGGGGCTCAAGCAGGTCTCCGACAACATCGCCCACGACCTCAAGACACCGCTGACCCGGCTGCGCAACCGCGCCGAGCAGGCGCTGTCGGCCAAGGGATCGGACGGCGACTACCGACAGGCGCTTGAGGCGACGATCGCCGAATCCGACCAGCTCATCCGCACCTTCAACGCCATCCTGATGATCTCGCGGCTGGAGGCCGGCTATTCGGCCGAGCAGACGCAGGAGATGGACCTTGCCATGATCGTCTCCGACGTGGTCGATCTCTACGAGCCGGCGGCCGAGGAGGTTGGCGTCTCCCTCGCCGCCGCGCATTCCGGGCCGGCGCTGATCGACGGCAATCGCGAGCTGATCGGCCAGGCGCTTTCCAACATCGTCGACAATGCGATCAAATATTCCGCCGGAAACGGCGAGGCGCCGCAGGTCGCGGTTTCGCTCGTCCGCGGGACCGGCGAATGGCGTCTCGAAGTGGCCGACAACGGTCCCGGCATCCCGGCCGAGGACCGTTCGCGGGTGACCGAGCGCTTCGTCCGTCTCGAGCAGAGCCGCTCGCAGCCCGGCTCGGGGCTCGGCCTCAGCCTTGCGCAGGCGATCATGGAATTCCATGGTGGCCGCCTGATCCTCGAAGGGCGCGAGCCCGGACTGGCGGTGACCATGGTTTTTCCGGAGGCGGGACGCAAGGATGAGCGCGGGCAGGGCTGAGACGCCTAACTTCGAGCAGGCGTTCGGGGATGATCTGCGGCCGCTGGTGCCGCTCGACCCCGACAATGCGCAGTCGCTGGTCGACGATCTCGTCCAACTCGCCGAGGAACGCGAGCTGCCGCGGCTCGCCACGGCGCTGCGGCAGCGCTCCGCCTTCTCCGGCTTCCTTGCTGCGGCCTTCGACCTTTCGTCCTTCCTGCGCGATTGCGCCCGCCGCCGCCCGCAGATGCTGGAGGCGCTGCTGGACGGGCCGGTCGTGCCGCGCATCGGCAAGCTGACGGGCGAGATCCGCGCACTCGGCGAACAGGCGGATCTCAGCGAGGCCGACATCATGCGCGAACTGCGCGAGCGCAAGATGGAGGTCCATTTCCTCATCGCCCTGGCGAGCCTCGCCGGCGCGGCCGATGCCGCGCAGACGGTCGGGCATCTGAGCGATCTCGCCGATGCCTGCATCGCCGCTTCTGTCGATTTCCTGCTGCGCGATGCCGGCCGCGCCGGCAAGCTCCATCTGGCCGATGCGGCGGAGCCAGGGCGCGGCTCCGGCCTGATCGTGCTCGCCATGGGCAAGCTCGGCGCCCATGAGCTCAACTTTTCCTCCGACATCGACCTGATCGTCTTCTTCGATCCGGAAGCTCCGGCGCTCGAAGACCCGCTCGAAGGGACAGAGCTGTTCGCGCGGATGACGCGCCGGCTCGTGCGCATCCTGCAGGACCGCACCGAGCATGGCTATGTCTTCAGGACCGACCTGCGCCTGCGGCCCGATCCGGGCTCGACGCCGCTCGCCATTCCCGTCCCGGCGGCGCTGCACTATTACGAGAGCCGCGGCCAGAACTGGGAGCGGGCGGCGATGATCAAGGCTCGTCCGGTGGCCGGCGACATCGCTGCCGGCGAAGCCTTCCTTGCCGAGCTGACCCCCTATGTGTGGCGCCGCTACATGGATTTCGCCGCGATCGCCGACGTCCATTCGATCAAGCGCCAGATCCATGCCCACAAAGGCCATGGCGAGATCGCGGTGAAGGGCCACAACGTCAAGCTCGGGCGCGGCGGGATCCGCGAGATCGAGTTCTTCGTCCAGACCCAGCAATTGATCGCCGGCGGGCGGTTCCCCGAATTAAGGGGGCGGCAGACCGTGCCGATGCTGGACCGGCTCGCCGAGCATGGCTGGATCTCCGCCGAGGTGCGTGAGGCCATGACCCGCCAGTACTGGTTCCTGCGCGATGTCGAGCACGCGATACAGATGGTGGCCGACGAGCAGACCCATACGCTGCCCGAAAGCGACGAGGAGCTGGAGCGCATCGCCCATATGCTCGGCTTCGCGGACGCGGACGCGTTCTCCGGGACCTTCCGCGATTCCCTGAAGCTGGTGGAGGGCCATTACGCGGCGCTGTTCGAGACCGCGCCGCAGCTCTCGCGCGGCGTCGGCAATCTCGTGTTCACCGGCGATGTCGACGATCCGGACACCCTGCACACGCTCGGCGAAATGGGCTTCGAACGGCCGAGCGACATCTGCCGGGTGATCCGCACCTGGCATTTCGGCCGCTATCGCGCCACCCAGTCGTCCGAGGCGCGCGAACGCCTGACCGAGCTGACGCCGGCGCTGCTGGAAGCCTTCGGCCAGACGAGGCGGGCCGACGAGGCGCTGATCCGCTTCGACGCCTTCCTCGCCGGCCTGCCGGCGGGCATCCAGCTCTTCTCGCTGCTCCAGTCGAACCCGGCGCTCCTCGACTTGCTGGCGACGATCATGGGTGCGGCGCCGCGCCTTGCCGGCATCATCACGCACCGCGCCCATGTCTTCGACGGCCTGCTCGATCCGGCGCTGATGTCGGAGCTGCCGAACAAGGCCTATCTGGCGACGCGGCTCGACGCCTTCCTGCAGGGCGCGGAGCTGCATGAGGAACTGCTCGACCGGCTGCGCATATTCGGCGCCGAGCAGAAGCTGCTCATCGGCGTGCGGCTGCTGACGGGGGCGATCGACGCGCAGCGCGCCGGCAAGGCCTTCTCTGACCTCGCCGACCTCACCATCGCCGCCGCGCTGGCAGCGGTCGAGGAGGAGTTCGCCGCGCGCCACGGCCGGGTCGCCGGCGGGCGCGTCTGCGTGCTCGGCATGGGCAAGCTCGGCAGCCGCGAGCTGACCGCCGGCTCCGATGTCGACCTGATCCTGCTCTACGATCACGACGAGGATGCCGAGGAATCGGATGGTGAGAAGCCGCTGGCGCCGTCGCACTATTATGCGCGCCTCACCCAGCGCTTGATCGCCGCCGTTTCGGCGCCCACGGCCGAGGGCGTGCTCTACGAGCTCGACCTGCGGCTGCGGCCCTCCGGCAACAAGGGGCCGGTCGCGACCTATTTCGGCTCCTTCCGCAAATACCAGCGCAACGAAGCCTGGACCTGGGAGCATATGGCGCTGACCCGCGCGCGGGCCGTCGCCGGCGACGAAAGCCTGTGTGCGAGCGTCGAGGAGGAGGTGCGCCAGATTCTCGCCCTGCCGCGCGACCGGGCGAAGGTGCTGCGCGACGCCGCCGAGATGCGTGGCCTGATCCGCGAGGAAAAGCCGCCGCGCGACGTCTGGGACGTAAAGCTGATCGATGGCGGCCAGATCGACCTGGAATTCATCGCCCAATGCGCGACCCTGACCGGGGCCATCGAGGGTGCGGAGCGCACCACTTCGACTGCCGCCACGCTTGCGCGCCTGTCGAAGGCGTTTTGGGACGAGGAGATGCGCCGGCGCCTGCTTGCCGCCCATGCGCTGTACATGGATCTGACCCAGATCGTGCGTCTATGCCTTACCGGCCTGCTGGAGCCCGACGACACGCCGCCCGGCCTTGCAGATATCCTGCTGCGCGCCACCGACCTGCCGGACATGAAGGTGTTGGAGGCGCATCTGCGCGAGACGTCGAAGGCGGTGGCCGGCGATTTCCGCAAGCTGGTGGGGAAGCCGAAGAAATAGCCCGTCAGGCTTTGCCGGGTTCGACGCCGGCTATGTCGGTTCGGGCAAGCCCCCGGTCCTTGTGGAGGATCGGAACCCCGCGATTGCTCGCGCAGGCATAGTGGAAGCAGTCGGCGAGGTTCAGGCCGAGGTTCCGCTGCTC
>CAYYZC010000086.1:0-1514 GCA_964475605.1 uncultured Chelativorans sp. | reverse complement strand
TCGGCGAGCCGGTTCACCTCTTCGCTGCGGATGTTCAGGGGCATCGGACAATTCCTTGTGTAGACACAAATATAGGACTGTCTACACAGATGGGCAATGGCCCGGCCTGTCGGAGCTCAGGCCGCCTTCTTCAACCGCCCCTTCTCGCGGGCCGGGATGCGCACCGACACGATCGTGCCGGCGCCTTCGGTGGAGCGGATCTTGAGCGCGCCGCCATGGAGCTCGGCCAGCGAGCGCGAGATCGCCAGGCCGAGCCCGGAACCGGTATGGCTCTTGGTGAACTGGTTCTGCACCTGCTCGAAGGGCCTGCCTAGCTTCTTCAGCGCGTCCTTGGGGATGCCACAGCCATTGTCCTCGATGCTGAGCACGACGGCACCCGCCACCTTGCGCGCGCGCAGCGAGATATGCCCGCCCTGTCCGGTGAACTTCACCGCATTGGAAAGCAGGTTGATGACGATCTGCTTGATCGCGCGGCGGTCGGCATAGAGCGTCATGGATGCGGAGATGTTGGTGTCGAGCGTGATCGACTTCTCCGCCGCCTGCAGCGCCACGACGCGCACCGTCTCGCTGATCAGTGGGTTGAGGTCGATGCCTTCGCGATCGATCGAGAACTGGCCGGCCTCGATCTTCGACATGTCGAGGATGTCGTTGATGACGCCGAGCAGATAGGCGCCGCTGTTGCGGATATCGTTGACATATTCGGCGTATTTCTCCGACCCCAGCGGGCCGAAGGTCGCCTGCTGCATCATCTCGGAGAAGCCGATGATGGCGTTGAGCGGCGTGCGCAGTTCATGGCTCATATTGGCGAGGAACTCGGACTTGGCGCGGTTGGCCGCCTCGGCGCGCTCGGTCTCCTTCATGTATTTGCGGTTGAGCTCGACCAGCTCGCTGCTGCGTTCGACCTCGGCCTTGCGCGCCAGGCTGAGGTCGTGGATCGTCGCCATCAGCCGCCGCTCGCTGTCGACCAGCTTCTCCTGGTGCAGCTTGATCTGGGTGATCTCGGCGCCGACCGAGACGAGGCCGCCGTCGCGGGTCGTCAGCTCGTTGACCTGCAGCCAGCGGCCGTCGCCGAGTTGCCGTTCGAACGTGGCCGCGCCGCGCGACCCGTGGGGATTGGCGAGCCGCCGCTCATGCGCCAGCGCCAGGCTGCGCTGCTCGATGCGCTCGCGCGGCGTGCCGGGAATGACGTCGGTTTCCGACAGGCCGTAGTCCTGGCGGTATTTCGAGTTGCACATGACGAGCCGGCGCGACGCGTCCCAGAGCACGAAGGATTCCGAGATGCTCTCGATCGCGGTGCGCAGCCGCAGGTCCGCCGTCTCCGAGCGCAGCGCCAGGTGCCGCTGCTCGGTGATGTCGACGGCGATGCCGACGAGGTGGATGTCGGCGGCGTCGGGGTCGTTGACCTGCGCCTTGGCGCGGATCCAGACCCACCGGCCGTCGGCATGGCGCATCCGGAACACCTGGTCGATCTGGTCGATCTCGCGCGAGACGATGCGGTTGGCGAGCTCGAACAG
>CAYYZC010000085.1:4598-10441 GCA_964475605.1 uncultured Chelativorans sp. | reverse complement strand
GCCGAATTGACGATCTGGTCGATCGCCTGCATGGCGAAGTTGAAGGTCATGAACTCCACGATCGGCTTCAGGCCGGTCATGGCGGCACCGACGCCGACGCCGGCGAAGCCGTGCTCGGTGATCGGCGTGTCGACGACACGGCGGTCGCCGAATTCCTGCAGCAACCCCTGCGTGATCTTGTAGGCGCCCTGGTACTCTGCGACCTCCTCGCCCATGATGAAGACGTCCGGATCGCGGCGCATTTCCTCGGCCATGGCGTCACGCAGCGCCTCGCGCACCGTGGTCGAGACCATCTCGGTGCCCGCCGGAACATCCGGGTCGGCGGCAGCTTCCGCCTTCGGCGCGGCGGGAACGGGCGCCGCCTTGTCGCCGGCGGGCGCTTCCGCAGGCTTCGGCGCGGCCTCGGCCTGGGCTGGCTCTTCCGCCTTGGCGGGTGCCGCGGCCTTGCCGACATCGTCGGCGCTCTCGCCATCCTGCAGCAGGACCGCGATCGGCGTGTTGACCTTCACGCCTTCCGTTCCTTCGGCAATGAGGATCTTGCCAAGCGTGCCTTCATCGACCGCCTCGACCTCCATGGTCGCCTTGTCGGTTTCGATCTCGGCGATGACATCGCCGGGGGCGACCTTGTCGCCCTCCTTCTTGACCCATTTCGCGAGATTGCCCTCTTCCATCGTCGGCGAGAGCGCGGGCATCAGAATTTCGATCGGCATGTCCGGCCTCCCCTCAAAGCGTCACGTCGGTCCAGAGCTCGGACGGATCCGGCTCCGCGTCGTGCTGGGCGAAATCGGCCGCATCGGCGACGATGTCGCGCACTTCCTTGTCGACGGTCTTCAAATCGTCTTCGCTCGCCCACTTCTTTTCGATCATCCGGGCCTTGACCTGCTCGATCGGGTCGTGCTCGGAGCGCATCTTCTGCACTTCCTCCTTCGAGCGGTATTTCGCCGGGTCCGACATGGAGTGGCCGCGGTAGCGGTAGGTATTCATCTCGATGATGATCGGGCCGTTGCCCGAGCGGCACCACTCCGTCGCCATGTCGCTGGCCGACTTCACCGCCCGCACGTCCATGCCGTCGACCTTGATGCCGGGTATCTTGAAGGAAGCGCCGCGCTGCGAGAAATCCGTCTCGGCCGACGAGCGGGTCACCGAGGTGCCCATGGCGTAGCGGTTGTTCTCGATGACGTAGATCACCGGCAGCTTCCACAGCGAGGCCATGTTGAAGCTCTCGTAGACCTGGCCCTGGTTGGCCGCGCCGTCGCCGAAGAAGGTCAGCGAGACATTGCCGTTGTCGCGGTAGCTGTTGGCGAATGCGAGCCCGGTGCCGAGCGGCACCTGCGCGCCGACGATGCCATGGCCTCCATAGAAGTTCTTCTCCTTGGAGAACATATGCATGGAGCCGCCCTTGCCCTTGGAATAGCCGCCGCGGCGGCCGGTGAGCTCGGCCATCACGCCGCGCGGCGACATCTCCATCGCCAGCATGTGGCCGTGGTCGCGATAGGCGGTGATCATCTGGTCGCCGTCCCGCATCGCCATCTTGATGCCGGTGACGACGGCTTCCTGGCCGATATAGAGATGGCAGAAACCGCCGATGAAGCCCATGCCGTAGAGCTGGCCGGCCTTCTCCTCGAAACGGCGGATCAGCAGCATGGCGCGGTAGGCCGCAAGCTCGTCCTCCTTGCCGAACCTGGCCGGCGCCGGCGCCTTCAGGGGTGCCTGCCCCCGCTGCGGCCCCTGCCTCTTGGCGCCGGCCTTCGATCTGGCAGACGTCTTCTTAGCGGCTGTCGCCATGCTTCGCTCCCTGTGGTCCGTCCCGATGCGCCCTCAAGGACGCGCTGGAGGCAAAGGCTAGCATGGCGCGTTTTTCTCCGCCACGACGAAAACGCATAGCTAATATGCAGCTAAGCTGCCGTAATAGCTGGTGAATTCAATGATTAACTTGAATGGAGTTAATTCGGCCGGCCGTCGGGCCATTCGATACGATCGCGCATGATCGTGATCTCGCGCGGCAACGAGACGTTGAGGGCGCGGCGGGCCTGCTCGTCGAGCATGTCACGCTCCAGCGTGCCATCATGCATGAGCTGCACGCGCTGCTCCAGCGCCTTGCGTGTGGCGGTCAGGTCGTGAAGCTGCGCTTCGAGGCCGGCGACCCGCTCCTCGAGCCGGTACTTGTTGTAGATCCCGTATTCGCCGTGGAAGGCGTGGAAGCCGAAATACGTCAGGAACATCGCCGCGATGGCCGGCACGATCAGCGCGCCGGTCCTTCGTCTCTTATGATGTTTCGTCCACATGGAGCATGATCCTCGACGGCTCCATTTCCATGCAATCTGCTTAACGGTCGGTTTACGGGCCGGCGAAGATTTTCCGACGCCCCGCCTCCCTGCGCAACGAAAACGGCCCCGCATCGGGCGATGCGGAGCCGTTCTGGTTCAGGCCGGTGTCCGGCGCGTCTGCGTCAGGTGACGTTGCGCGCGATCGTCTTCAGCGTGTCGGCCACGCTCTTCAGCATGTTGGTGCGCAGGTTGCTGATCGCCGACCAGCTGTTCATCGCCATCTGCATCGAGAACATCTTCTCGGTGTCGGAAAGATTGGCGTTCTGCTCGATGTCGCGGATGTCGGCCTCGATCGCGCCCATCTGCTCCTGCAGGTATTTCTGCCGCCAGATCAGGTCGAAGCCGTTCTTGTTGATATAGTTCTCCGGCGTGAATGAATAGTTCGGTGCGCCAGCCTGGGTCCCCGTCCCGGCAACCGTGTCGGTGAAATAAGTAGACGTTCCAGCCATTGTTCCTCTCCGCCCGTGGCAGGTCTTGCCAGATTAGCTGCCGTCGGCAGCGTCCGCGCCAGAGGCGCGCGCCCTGACCGCAAGTAACACAATATCTCTCGCAGCGGCAAGCGCCTTTTGTACCTTCGTTGCCTTCTCATAGTCGTCCGGCGGCAGGCCCGCGGCGATATTGCTTGCGAGTTCTGCCTGCAGTTCTTCGATCCTTCTCAGGGTCGACTCCGCGACCTGGACGCCGTCCGGCCCGTCGAGGCGCTCCGAAAGCTCGCTGAAGCTTATCTCGTCCATCAGGTCAGCTCTTCCTTGCATGGCTTGCTCAGATGTCGTCGTCCAGTGCGACGGCTTCGAGCCGCGCCCGGTCGAGGATCAGAATGCAGCGGTCGTGCATTCCGATCAATCCCTGCTTTTCCCATGCCTTCAGCGCGCGGTTGACGTTGCCCCGCGCACCGCGCGACATCAGGCCGAGATCGCTCTGCGTCACGAAGGAGCCGACGCGCGCCACCGTCCGCCCCTCATGCACGGTCCTGTCCTGCAGGCCGTCGGCGATCCGCAGCAGGCATTGCGACAGGCGTCCCGGCAGGGTCTTCAGTCCGAGGATGCGGGTCAGCGAGATGTAGGAGCGGTAGCGCTGGGCGACGACGCGGCCGAGCGCGACGTTGAGTTCGGGATGGCGTGCCGCGATGGCGCGGAAGGCGCCGGCCGGGATCGAGTAGATCGAGCTGGTGCCGATCGAGGTCGCCATGTCGGAATGGCAGCCCCCTTCGAACACGCCGAGCTCGCCGAAGCTGTGGCCGGCGGGAAATACGCCGAACAGGATCGGCGATCCGTCCTCCAGCAGGTAGGACAGCCTCACATGGCCGGAGCGCACGAAATGGAGGAAATCGGCATCGTCGTCCTGGAGATAGATGAATTCGCTCGGCGCCAGGATGCGATGGCCCGCAGCCTTATCCAGCGCAGCATGGATATCGGCCCCGAGCTCTCCGAACGCGGAGTTGCAGAAATGCGGCAGCGTACTGAGGCGATTCGGCGCCACGGTCCCCCAGATCGATCATACTGTGGCCCAATACGCGTTCGCGCGCGCTCCATCCGCCGGCGCCCTAGTTCCGGCGACGCTGCGCACCAGCGTTCACCTTTATCCCCGAAAGTCGATGACGCGCAACCCGTCCTGTGACATTGGTGAGGCGGGCGGGATCGCGGACCCGGCAAGGCGGACGGTTCGCCTGCCATGGAGCGTGATTTTCCGTCTCGTATGTGACATAGTGCATTTCCAGTTCCGCCTATCAGGGCAAAGCGGAGCAATGCCGGGTGCGGGAATGCGCCACGGGTTCTGCTGGCGAGAAGCGGCCGCTTGATATTGCTGTCGATTTTTCCAGGCAGGCTTCAATGAAGCTGCGGCACGCGCTCGAAGCCGGAACGGCAGGAGCGCGGCGGCGGCTTGCGGGGACCACATTCGACGATCGGGGGCGTACGGTGCCGATCATGCAGGGTTTGCAGGACGGTGCATCGAATGAGGCTTGGGCTGGATGGCTGGTACCGAATCTTCTGACACGATTCTCAAGGTCCTGAGCGGCCTGCAATCGGGCGTCGACGTGGCGCTCGTCGATGGCGACTATACGCTGGGCTCGGGGGAAGAGGACGACATCAAGCTGCTCGACGTCAGCTTGAAGCCGGGCCATGCGAAGCTGTCGATCAAGCCGGGCAAGATCGAGCTGGCCGGCGCCGGCGGCGCGCTGCGCACCCGCAACGGCCTGACGCTGGAGGCGGGCGGCGCCTTCCAGGAGATCGAGCCGCTCGACATCGTGACCGCCGGGACCACCCGCTTCGCGCTCGGGCCCCGGTCCGCCAACTGGGCGTCGATCGCAGATGCAGAAGCCGAACAGGCGCCGCCGCTGCCGGGAAGCAAGCGCCCCGCCAAGGCGGCCGCCGGCAAGCCGCGCGCCGCCGCACTTCGCTCATGGCGCACGATGCTCCCGGTCGGCGGCCTCATCCTGCTTGTCGGCACCGGCTTCGTCATGGCTTCGTTCCTGGACGGCGAGAAGCGCACCACGGTCGACGACGTCGCCCGGAGCGACCTCCAGCTCGTCCGGTCGGCGCTCGGCGGCTTCGTCTTCGCGCAGGATCTCGACGTCAGGCAGGAGGTCGACGGCACCGTCTATGTCAAAGGCTTCGTCGACACGCCGGTGGAGCGGCGCGCGGTCGTCTCGGCCGTCCGCGAAACGGAGGTTCCCGCACGCGTGCGCGTCAGCGTGCTCGAGCTGATCCGCAACGAGGTCGCCAACCTGATCTCCTCCGAGGAGCTCGACCTCACCTATGAGCTGAGCGACAACGGCGCGCTGACGCTGAGGGGCATTATCCTGGAGGATGCGCGCGCCGCCAAGGTCGCTGCCCTCGTCGAGGAGAACGTCATCGGCATCTCCTCCTTCAACTCCGAGATCCGGACGGCACAGACCATGCTCGCCGAAGTGCAGGCGCTGGCGGAGAAATCGCAGATCACGCCGCTGGTCCTGCTGCGCCTCACCGACAATCTGATCGAGGCGAGCGGGGTGCTCCCGACGCGCAAGATCGACGCCTGGGTCGGCTTCCTCCAGGCCTATTCGAGCAGCTTCGCCGACAAGATCCCGCTGCGCTCGCTGGTCCAGCTCCAGAACCCGGACGGCACCACCATCGAGGCTCCGACGCCCGACGCGGCTCTCTATCTCGGCAATGGCGGCGCGGCGAGTGGCGACATCGCCTTCGACATCGACCGCCTGCGGCGGGGTGATTTCGATCTCGCCGACATCTTCGTCGGCCAGGACAGGGCGGAAGCCGAGGCCGGGGGATCGGTCGGGCGATCCGGGCCGGCAGCAGACGAGGCCTTGCAGGGTTCGGGCGATCGTCGGCTCGATCTGCGCAAGCTTCTGGCCGTCAAGCAGAGTTCGGCGCCGGGGATCGGATCCGGCGACGGGACGCACGAAATGAGATCGGGCACCGGTGCGCTTGAGAACGGAACCGGTGACGAGGGCGACATGTCCCGCAACTCGCAGGGAATGCGCGTCGTCGGCAATGGCAGCTTCTGGGCACCCGACGTCGA
>CAYYZC010000085.1:0-4498 GCA_964475605.1 uncultured Chelativorans sp. | reverse complement strand
TTCAGCGTCAGCAGCGACCTGTCGATCGTGGATGTCGGGCCGGAATTCCAGCGGCCGATCCTCGAAGCGGCACTCAATCCCGAATGGACGTCGGACTGCGCAGCCACGGCCGCGGGCGCCGAGTTCGGCTCGGTCTATCTCTACGAGATCATGCGCAATTCCGACTTCGTCCGCCACATCGCTCGCGACCTGACCGATTTCCCGATCGACGTGGCCGGCGCGAGCACGGTCGGCAAGCGCTATATCCAGACACGCTCGGGCCGCAAGATGAGCGAGGGGGCCGCCCCCGACGCATCGAGCCGGCTGGCGATGGTCGGCCAACTCGGCGTCGCCGTCGAGCAGGACAGCGGCTATGCGAAGGTGATCTTCGATACCGATCTCAACTGGCTGATCAGGTAGCCTGCAGGGCGCATCGAAAGAAGGACGCCAGCCCCGGCTCGACCGGGAGCGAGCGTCCGGTCAGTAGTTTTTCGGATCGCTGTAGACGATACCGGTCTGCGCGCTTTGCAGCATCCGCGTGATCCGCTCGATCTCCGACGAGTTGCGCACGACCCGCGGCGTGATCAGCACCAGCAGCTCGGTCCGTTCGGTGACCGTCCTGTTCTGCCGGAACAGCGCGCCGAGCACCGGCACCTCCGAGGCGATCGGGACGCCGTCCTGTTCCTGCTGGATCCGTTCCTGGATCAGTCCGCCGAGCAGGATGGTACGGCCGGATTGCGCCAGCACCTGCGAGGAGATGTCGCGCGTGGCGATGGTCGGCGTCAGCGAGCCCGCCTCCGAGGAGCTCGACGGCGTGGAGACCGACTGGATGATGTTGAGTTGCACCGAATTGTTGGCGTGGATCGTCGGCGTGATCTCCAGCACGACACCGGTGTCGAGGATCTCGATATTCTGGGTCACGGTGACGGTGCCGGCATTGTTCGAGGTCTGCGAGGTCGCCGCGAACGGGATCTGGTCGCCGATCACCAGCCGCGCCGACTGGCCGTCGACCACCGTCAGATAGGGCGAGGAAATGACCTTCAGGTCGGTCACGGAGCGGAGCGCATGCAGCACCGCATCCACCCGCACCGTCCCGATATCGGCGCCGACGCCGAACACGCCGCCGAGATCCGGCGACTGGTTGCCGCTCGGAATGCCCGAGCCGAGCACCACGCCATGGCTCTGGAGGAAGAATTGGACACCGCTTCCCAGCGCCTGGTTGAGCTGGACCTCGAGGACCGTCGCCTCGATGATCACCTGCGCCTGCGCGACGTCGAGCGTCTTAACCACCTCGCGCATGCGCTTGTAGACGGAGTAGGTGGAGTAGACAAGCAGCGAGTTGGTGCGCGGGTCGGCGACGATGCGCGTCTCGTTCTCGCCCTCGACCATCATGGTCGACGGGTCGAACGGGCCTTTCTCGTTCGCCTCGTTGCCGCGGTTGGCGCCGGCCGCACCGCTGTTGTCGGCGACGGGCGGCGCCACCGGGGTCGGCACGGCGAGCCCCGTGCCGTCCTGGTTGTCCGACGGCGGCTGGGCCTGCGGCGGGCGCAGGCGCGACATGACGCCGGTCGTGGCACCCGGGTCCTCGCGCGGCTGCTGGGGCACCGGGGCCGCGGCCGTCGCGGCGAATATCTGCCCGAGCTGCGGCGCGATGTGCTCGGCGCGCACATGGGTGAGCGCGATCACGCGCAATTCGACCACATCCGTCACCGAGCGGTCGAGCTGGCGCGCGATCTGCTGGATGCCGCCCATCAATGCCGGGTCGGAGGCGCTGACCAGGATCGCCTGCTGGGCGCGTAGCGGGACGACGTTCACCGTCCCCTCGCCTTCCCGCAGCGACGGGGCATAGAACTGGTTGAGCTGCGCGGCGACCGCCTCGGGGGCGCTGCGTTGCAGCGGAATGATCGCCACCCGGTCGTTGGCCGCCGCCGTATGGGACAGGGTCAGCACCAGGCGCTCCACCGAATCGAGGTCGTTCGGATGGGCCTGGATCACGACGGCGTCGGTGGCGCTGGTCACCAGCACGCCGACATTGGGCGGCAGGAGCTGGCTCGCCAGTGCCACGACCTGCGGTGCGTTGCCCCGCCCCAGCTTGACGACCTTGGTCACATCCTCGCCCTGGCGGCCAGCGGCGGAGTTGACCTGCAGCGCCTCGATCGTCTCGGGCGTGCCGATCTGGAAGACGCCGTTGAAGAAGCGCATCATCAGGCCGTTGCGCGACAGCAGGTCCCGCACCACCTGCAGGACGCGGCTCTTTGGAAGCGGTGAATCGATGCGCAGGTCTATGCCGGTCGGCAGGTTGTCCGGCGCGATATAGTTGATCCCCAGCGCGCCGGTCAGCAGTTGCTCGAGGATGTATCCCATCGACGCGTCGGTGAAATCGATGGTCACCATCTCGTTCGGATCGAAGTCGGGCGGGACCGCCTGTCCGAGGGTGATCAGGTCGCTCTCGATCTGGGCGCGGTTGGCGGCGTAGTTGACGCGCAGCGTTCCGACGAAGCCCGAATAGGGCGCCACCGTCTTGCCGACAGCGCCGGCATTGAACGCGGCTTCGTTGATCACCGCCCCGATCCGCTCGGGCTCGTTGTTCTGCAGTCTCGGCGTGACGTCGGTGGAGAATTGGTCGTAGCCGTCGTGCAAGCCGGTGCAGGCGGACAGCAGAAACAGTCCCAGCGAGGCTAAGAATGCACGAAGCAGATACAGGCTTGCGAGGCAAATCTGCCCGCAACCTCCCGGTTGACGCGTTTCCCGCATCTGTTGCCACCCCGACTAACGACCATAAGACGCAAAAAAGTATGCTTGGCCAATCCCCCTCTCAGGATCGACCGTGTGGCCCTGTGGTTGTCATGTCCGGCGTAGCGGCGAAGCCGGGCGGAGTCCATAGCCCCGGACCGGCATTCGTCCGCAACGGCGCAAAATGGGAAACAATGTGCTGTTATTGCACCTTCCGGGGCCGCGGCCGCCGGAATGTGGAGTCCGGTCGGGGCCCTTCCGCCGAATCGCCGGCAGAAGGGAGAGACCTTCAGCCGGCCTGGCGCACGCGCGACAGCGCCGTTTCGAGGCGGTCCCTTGAGGCGCTGAAATCGGCATGCTTCTCGCGTTCCGCCTCGACGATCTCGTCCGGCGCATTCGCCACGAACTTCTCGTTGGAGAGCTTCTTGTCGATCCGCTTCATCTCGTCGGAGAGCTTCGCGATCTCCCTCTGGAGGCGGGCCTCCTCGGCCTTCAGGTCGATGAGGTCGCCGAGCGGCAGGCAGATTGTGGCCTCGCCGACGACGAATTGAGCCGCGCCCCTGGGTGCGACGCCGTCAAACCCGACCTCGCCGACACGCGCCAGCCGCCGCAGCGCAGGCTCGTGGCGGGCCACCCGCTCGCTCGTCAGCGCGTCGGCGCCGACGATGACCAGCGGCGCGATCGCCGCCGGCGGCACGTTCATCTCGGCGCGAACCGAGCGAATGCCGGAAACGAGCTCGACCAGCCAGTTGATCTCGTCCGCGGACGCATCGTCCTCGAAGGAGGGCTCCGGCCACGGCGCGTGGCAAAGAAGCGTCTCGCGCGAGCCCGCGCCGGCGGTGACGGCCCACAGTTCCTCCGTCATGAACGGCATGAAGGGATGGAGCAGCTTGTAGATCTCGTCGAGCACATAGGCCGCGCTGGCCTGCGCCTCCTGCCTGGCATCGACGTCGTCGCCGGACAGGACCGGCTTCAGGAGCTCCAGATACCAGTCGCAGAAGAGGTTCCAGACGAAGCGGTAGGCAGCGCCTGCGGCATCGTTGAAGCGATAGGTCTCGATCGCCGCCGTGATCGCGCGCGACGTGCGCGTCAGCTCGGTCAGGATCCAGCGGTTGACCGTCAGCTCGACCTTGCGCGGATCGAAGCCGACGACGCGCGCCGCGCCATTGAGCTCGGCGAAGCGGGTGGCGTTCCAGAGCTTGGTCCCGAAATTGCGGTAGCCGGCGATGCGGGCCGGGTCGAGCTTCACGTCCCTGCCCTGCGCCGCCATGATGGCGAGCGTGAAGCGCAGCGCGTCGGCGCCGTATTCGTCGATCAGGTCGAGCGGATCGATGACGTTGCCCTTCGACTTCGACATCTTGGCGCCGGCCTTGTCGCGCACCAGCGCATGGACGTAGACGGTGTGGAAGGGCTCCTCCTTCATGAAATGGAGGCCCATCATCATCATCCGCGCCACCCAGAAGAAGATGATGTCGAAGCCCGTCACCAGCACGTCGGTCTGGTAATAGGTATCGAGCTCCTTCGTGCGGTCGGGCCAGCCCAGCGTCGAGAACGGCCAAAGCGCGGAGGAGAACCAGGTGTCGAGCACGTCCTCGTCGCGGGTCAGGATGTTGGCGGGCTCGAAATTCTCCAGTTGATCCTTGACCCAGTCGCGCCACGGCGTGTCGACGGCGAGATAATATTCGACCGCGTCGTCGAGCGCCTGCTTCTCGCTGCGCGCGACGAAGACATGGCCGTCCGGCCCGTACCAGGCCGGGATCTGATGGCCCCACCAGAGCTGGCGCGA
>CAYYZC010000084.1:5310-10500 GCA_964475605.1 uncultured Chelativorans sp. | reverse complement strand
CCGCATTCGAGGATCTTGCCGGCGTGCCACGCGAGATCGGCGGGAACGTCGAGGAAGGCTCCGATGGCGGCAAACACCGCCGCGTCGCTGGCACGGCCGGCAATGACAACGTCAGCCCCGTCCGCCAGTGCCGCGAGGATCGGCTCCGGCCCCATCTGCGCCACCAGCCGCTCGGTGCCCTGCACGGTCTCTTCCGTGAGGCCGGGCACGCCCGGCATGGCACGCACCCTGCCCTGCCGAAGCGCCCCGGACAGCCATTCGCGCGACAATTCGCTGTGGATGACGGCCAGCTTGAAATCGAGCCCGCTTTCCTGCGCGATCTCGCGCGCCATCGCCACCGCTTCGGCGAGCTGCGGATCGGCACCGGCATTGATCGCCGAGCCGACCACGACGGGAATGCCTGCCTCACGCCCGATGCGGATCATCAGGCCGAGATCGCGCTTCAGCGCATCGCGGGAACGCGAAAGCTCGCCGCTGCCGAGGAAGCGCGGGCCGGAATCGGAAGAGCCGGCATCACAGCCGATGGCCCGCGCGCCGCGCGCCACCGCCTCGCGCAGCGAGCTCTCCAGGAACCCGGTTCCCAGCATGCCCGTCGCGGACACGATGGATACGGCTTTGGACTTGGTGGTCAAGTTGCGGATCTTTCAGACTTGCGTTCGAATTCCTGATGGTGCTCGAGCCACCAGTTGGCGATGTCGATACGCCGCGCGAACCAGACCTGCCCCTTGCCCAGCGCATGCTCGATGAACTCGCGCAGCGCCGAGGCGCGGCCCGCCTGGCCGATCCAGCGCGGATGCAGCCCGATCGACATCATGCGCGGGTGGGTCGCCCCCTCCTCCCACAGATAGTCGAAGCCGCGCCGCGTAATACTGAAGAAGTCGTCGGGACCGCCCAGATGGCCGCTATGGAAGCGTCCGTCATTGTAGGTCATCGAATAGGGCACGATCAGATGGCGCTTGCCCTTCACCTGGCTGAAATAGGGAAGGTCGTCATTGTAGGCGTCGCTGTCGTAGGTGAAGCCCGCGTCGACCAGGAGCTCGCGCGTGTTGATGCTGGGGCCGTAGCGGCTGTACCAGCCCGACGGCCGCTGGCCGCAGACCTCCTCGAACAGCGCGATCGCCATCTGGATGCGCTCGCGCTCCTCGTCGCGCGTCATCGTCCACTGCTCGCTCCAGCGCCAGCCATGCGAACAGATCTCGTGGCCGGCATCGACCATCCAGTCGGCGACCTCGCGGTTGACCGCAAGCGCCACCGCCGCGGCGAATGCCGTGCATTTGACGTCGAGTTCGTCGAACATGCGCAGGATGCGGTGCACGCCGGCGCGGCTGCCATATTCGAATACCGACTCCATCGCCAGATTGCGGACATTGGCCGAGAACACGCGATGGTTCTCGCCGCTGTTCTCGTTCACGTTGTCGCCCGCGTGCCATGTGCGCTCGCTGCCCTCCTCGTAGTTGAGGCACAGGCTGACGGCGACGCGCGCCCCGTTCGGCCAGGTCACTTTCGGAACATGGCGCCCGTAACCGATCAGGTCGCGATCGGGTCCCTCCGCCGGCGCCGGCCAGCCCTTGAACGACGACATTCAATACCTCCGGGTATAGGACGGCAGCCCGCCCAGATAGTCGATGACCTCCCTGGACATCACCACGTCGCCGAGCTGGCGGGCGATATCCATGAGATTGACCTCATGCGAGATGCGGATGCGGTCGAACACCGCGTCGCGGGGCACGATGGTGCGGTAGTTGTGGGTGCTGGCATCGAGCGCGGTGGCTCGCACGCAATTGCTGGTCGAGCCGCCGGTAACGACCACCGTGTCGATGCCGGAGGCGATGAGCAGATTGAGCAGAGGCGTGCCGTGGAAGCCGCTCTGCTTGCCCTTGCGCAGCACCAGATCCTGCGGTTGCGGGGCGATCTCGGGCGCGATCTCGCCGCCCCTGGTGCCCTCCAGGTACCAGCCCTCGATATCGAGCAGCCCGCGCTTCAGCCGCTTCAGCCCCATGTCGAGGCCGTCGCGGCGCGCGAGGTTCTGCGTGTAGATGACCGGATAGCCCTTGGCGCGAAAGGCGTCCGCAAGCGCGCCGATCACCGGCAGCGCCTCCCGCGCGCCGGGGCACGCGGAAGGATATTCGTTGGTGTCGTCCGGGCCGGTGGGCCCGACCATGTAGTTCTGGGCGTCGATGATGAGCAGCGCCGGCGTCTGGCCGAAGCCTATGCGCTTCCCCATCCCCGCGCGGCGCAGCTGCGCCGCCTCGGCGTCCGTCAGCAGATGGCCGACGGACTGGAAGAACGGATCGGCGTCGTCCGATCCCGGTTGCTGCGACATCGATCGATCCTCAGGCCTTGCAGAGCAGCAGGTCGGGCGAGACTTCGCCGACTTCCTTGAGCGCGGCCTCCAGCAGCGTGCCGTCGAAGATGCGCTCGGCCGCCGGCAGCGTGTCGATCTGCTTGTCGTCGCGGAAGAACTGGCCCGGTCCGTCGAGCATCTTCTGCGCGTCGACGCGCCCGTTCGGCTCGCATTGCGGCCAGGTCACGCGGTTGTCGTAGATCTGGGTGAGTACCTCCGGCTCGACGCGCGTCTCGCGCGCCAGCACCGCCAGCACCGCGTCCTTGTTGGCCGGATCCTGCGCGAAGCGGATACCTTCGAGATAGGCCATCAGCCAGCGCCTGGCGAGGTCGCCGTCGGACTTCTCGATGAACTTCTCGCCGAAGAACATCACACCGATATTGTCGCCGGGGGCGACGTCGGCGATCGGCCTGATGATCCGGATGCGATCCTCGATGACGCCCTTGGTCATGAGCGGCTCCGGCAGGAAGCCCGCATCCGCCGACCCGGTCGACATGGCCGTCAGCAGGTCCGGATAGCTGAGCTGCACCATGCGGATGTCGGATTTCTCCAGGTTGGCCTCGGCCAGCAGCTTGGCGACCCAGTAGTCCGTCGCCGTGCCGGGTGCGTTGATGCCGACAACCTTGCCCTTGAGGTCGGCGAAGCTGCGGACGCCCGCGTCGTAATTGGCCTTGGAGACGACGACGCCGTTGTCGCCGGAGCAGATATAGGTCAGGCGGTCGACGACGCCGCGGATCGCGAGGCCGCTGTTGAGAGCGTTGAAATAGCCCGGGCCGTTGGAGGAGCGGCCCCAATCATAGTCACCGCGCGCCACGATCGGCAGCGATGCGGTGATCGCCACGCTGTCGATCTGGTTCTCGATGCCGTATTTGGCGAAGAAGCCCTGCTCGATCGCGCTGTAGACCGGCGCATAGGCCACCAGCGGGGTCAGCGTGCCCTTCACGACGTCGAGCGCTCCGGTCTGTGCAAACACCTTGGGCAGCGGTGCGAGAACGGAACCTGCGGCAAGCGCTCCCATTCCCGCAAGCGCCGTTCGCCGATTGATCTTGATATTCGTATGTTTGTTTTCGCTTTTCATGATGTTCCCCTTCTCAGTGAGCCAATTCCACTTGGTCGTCCCAAGACAGTAGTCGCTTCTGTATTTCAAGAAGGCCGAATGACAAGCCTATTCCGATCAACGAAATCACTGTGATGTTGGCGTACATCTCCTCAATTCTGTATATCTGCCAGTATCGCCATATCTCCGCGCCAATTCCGTTCGAGGCAGCGACGAATTCGGCTGCAACCTCACCCGTCAGCGCAAGGCCAAGCGAAAGACGCAGGCCGGCGAACATCACGGGCAGCGCCGCCGGGAAGGCGATCTTGGCCATGATCTGCATGCGTGAGGCGCCGAGATTGCGCGCCATGCGGGGCAAGTTGGGATCGAGGCCGCGCACGCCGGCATAAGTCGTGACGACGGCCGGGAAGAAGCAGATCAGCGCGGTAATGGCTATGATCGGCGGCGATCCGAGGCCGAAGATGACCAGGAAGAGCGGCAGGATGGCGATACGCGGGACCGGATAGATGATCGTCACGATCGGATCGAAAACCAGGCGTACGATGCGGACCCAGCCCATGATCAGGCCCAGCAGGACGCCCGGTACGGCGCCGAGCAGGAAGCCGGCAACCACACGCTGCAGCGTTATCAGAAGGTCGGAGAACATCCGCCCTTCGGCGGCCAGTTCCCACATGGTGATGAGAATTCGGCTGGGCGGCGGGAAAAACGAGCGGTCGATCGCGCCGAGCCAACTCATGAATTCCCAGAGCAGCAACGCGCCGATGACAGGGCCGGTGGATGTCAGCGCCGCCTCGGCGCGCCGGCGCCATCGCGGCGTTTCCCTGCCGGCGAGAGCGAGAGCCGTTCTTGAGATCGAGGTGTCCATGTCGCGGGACGCTTCCACCTTCATGCATAGGCCTCGGCGCGCATCGCTTCGTCTCGCAGCATGTTCCAAATCCTCTCTTCGAGATCCTGAAATTCCGGCAGCCGCCGGATGCGGGGCTCACGCGGACGCGGGAACGGCACCTCGATGACCTCCTGGATGCGGCCCGGCCGTGCCGACATCACAGCGATGCGGTCTCCGAGAATGAGCGCTTCCTCGATGCTGTGCGTAACGAAGACGATCGTCTTCTTCAGCCGTTGCGACAGGTCGAGCACCTGTTCCTGCAGGATACGCCGCGTCTGGGCGTCCACCGCTGCGAAGGGCTCGTCCATCAGCAGGATCTGCGGATCGGTCACCAATGCGCGTGCGATGCCGGCGCGCTGGCGCATGCCGCCGGAAAGCTGCCGCGGGTAGTAGTCGGCGAAGGCGCCGATTCCGAGGTCGGACAGCGCCTGCTCGGCTATCGGATAGCGCTCCGACGACGGCATGCCGCGCAGTTCCAGGCCGAAGGCGACATTGTCGCGGATCTTGCGCCAGGGAATCAGGGTGTGATCCTGCCACACCATGACCGCCTCCGGCCCTTCCCTGCCCGAGGCCTTGATCGTCACCGTGCCCGACTGGCGCGGGACGAGGTCCGCCATCACCTTCAGCAAGGTCGACTTGCCACAGCCGCTCGGCCCTAGGAGGCAGAGAAATTCCGTCTCGCGAACATTGAGCGATACGTCGTCCACCGCCAGCAGAGCGGAGGCGCCGGAACCGAAGACGACGGAGACATTCTCAAGGCGCAGAATGTCCAAGACCGGCCCTCCCTATTGTTCAGCATTGTGAACTCGCTGCAGAAGATGGTACACCCCTGAGTGAGCAAGTCAATCGCGCCGATCGCACATCGATCGAATTTCGAACGGATGCCGGCCTTGCGCGCATGTC
>CAYYZC010000084.1:1438-5210 GCA_964475605.1 uncultured Chelativorans sp. | reverse complement strand
AAGGGCTCTCTCATGCGTGCCGGGCCGGTGAGAGCCGACAGCGGGTCCGCGCCAATGAAGGAAGAAACGCATATGCAGGTCGACATTCCCGAAGTCATGCAAGCCGTCGAGGTTCCGCGCCCCGGTCCTGCCGAGGTGTTGCGGGTCGTGTCTCGCCCCACACCGAAGCCCGCAGCCGGCGAGGTGCTCGTGCGCGTCGTCGCGGCAGGCGTGAACAAGGTGGACACGCTGCAGCGCGCCGGCGGCTTCCCGCCGCCGTCCGGCGCGACCGACATTCCTGGCGTGGAAATCTCAGGCAAGGTGGTCGCCACCGGCGGAGGAATGACCCGCAACCGGGTCGGAGACGAGGTTTGCGCGCTGGCGGCCGGCGGCGGCTACGCGGAATACGCAGTCGTACGCGACGAACTCACGCTACCGGTCCCCGCCGGCGTCACGCTCGTCGATGCGGCCGGCCTGCCCGAGGCCTATTTCACGCTCTGGCTCCATCTGGTCGAGAACGGTCGGATGCGGCCCGGTCTGACGGTGCTCGCCCATGGCGGCACCAGCGGCATCGGCTCGGCCGCAATTCAGCTCGCCACTGCAATGGGCGGGATCGTATGGGCTACTGCCGGCACGGACGAGAAATGCCGGGCTTGTGAGGAGATGGGGGCCGTCTCTGCGATCAACTACCGCAAGCAGGACTTCGTGGAGGCCGTGCATGCCGCGACTGCCGGACGCGGGGTCGATTTGTTGGTGGATATCGTAGGCGGTGATTACGTGGCCCGCAATTACGAGGCGACAGCGGAGGGCGGCCGGATCCTCCAGGTCGGCTTCATGGCGGGCCGAATGGCCAATGTCGACCTGGTGCGTCTGATGCGCAGGCGGCTCTCCCACATAGGTGGGTCCTTGCGCCCCCAATCGGATGACGCAAAGGCGGCGATTGCCAGAGGGTTGCACGAGAAAGTGTGGCCCCTGTTCCCGGAGCGCAGGTTGCGCCCGGTCACGGACAGCACTTTCGAGTTGCGCGACGCCGCACAGGCCCACCGTCGACTCGAATCCAGCGACCATATCGGCAAGATCCTCCTGCTGCCGTGACAAGCCGTTCGATGCGCCGGGACGTGCCAAACCTCCCGGCTAAAGCCCGTAGCGCATGCCGACCCCTCCCCAAAGGCTCGACGGGCCTGGGCAGAAAAACTTAGCTGATCGACGAAGTTTTTGCTTGCGCCGCAGGCAGCGCGCGCGATAGTTAGTCTTATGGCTAAGCATGATCCCGATCTCTCGTTGCTCTTCCACGCCCTGGCCGATCCGACCCGTCGATCGATCCTGGCCCGGCTCGCCGAAGGGCCTGCGCGGGTGACGGATCTGGCCGGTCCTACGGGACTGCGCCTGCCCACCGTTATGCGGCATCTCTCCGTGCTGGAGGAAGCCGGGTTGATCGCCACGTCCAAGGATGGGCGGGTGCGCACCTGCGCCATCGTGCCGGAGGCGCTGGAGCCGGTACGGACATGGCTCGATGAACAGCGGGCCATCTGGGAAGCCCGCCTCGACCGGCTGGACGCATTTGTGATGAAGGTGATGAAGGAGCGCGCAGAATGACACCGAACCCGGTTTCAAGCAGCACGACCCGGACGGAATCCAATGACGGCAGCGATCGTTTTGCGACGCTGACCTTCGAGCGGGACGTGGCCGCACCGTTGGCCGTGCTGTGGGAGGCATGGACGGCTCCGGCCACGCGGGCGGTCTGGGCCGCGCCCTCGCCCTCTGTCACCGTCGAGTTTCTGGAGGCCGACACCAGGGTGGGCGGACGCGAGCTCTCGCTCTGCAAGGCGGAGGGCCAGCCGGACATAAGCTGCGAGTGCGGCTGGCTGGAATTGCAGCCGGCGGTGCGCAGCGTGAACTACGAGGTGGTCTCGTCCGGTGACGTGACGCGATCGGCAGCACTGGTGACGGCCGATTTTTCAGGTGCGGACGAGCGCAGCAGGCTGGTCGTGACGGTGCAGCTTTCCTCGCTCACCGAGAATATGGAGGCCGGCTATCGACGGGGCTTCGACGCGGGACTGGACAATCTCGCCGGGGTTGCCGAGCGAACCATGGTGTTGCAGCGCCTGATACGTGCGCCGCGAACCATGGTCTGGAACGCGTGGATGAACCCTGAGACGCTGCCGCAATGGTGGGGGCCGGACGGGTTCTCCTGCAAAACGAAGAGGATCGACCTGCGAACGGGCGGGGAATGGGTCTTCGACATGATCGCGCCCGACGGCACGGTCTTCCCGAACCACCATCTCTATATCGAGGTCCGGCTCGAGGAGAGGATCGCCTATACGCTGCTATGGGGCGAGAACGGGCCGAAACACGCCGACGCCTGGGCCTCGTTGGAGGACCAGGACGGAGCGACGAAGGTTACGCTGGGCATGGTATTCAGCACGGCCGCCGAGTTTCAGGAGGCGAAGGGCTTCGGTGCCGTGGAGCTTGGCCTGCAAACTCTGGGCAAGCTGGAGCGTTTCATCACATCCCCCTGAAATGCTACGGATTCAGCGCGAAGCGGCCATAGGCTATGAACGCGCAGACCGCCGCCACGACGAGCCAGTAGATCAGCGGGCCATAGCTTGCATCGCCGGATGCGATATGCAGTCCGCAGAAAAGCAGCATCTCCGCGGCGATCAGGATTGCCGCGAGCGGGATCAGGAATGCCAGCGGCTTGTAGAAGATAGGCAGCACCAGACCCGCGGCGCACAGCAGTTCGACGACGCTCATCCCAAGCCAGGCTGCGTGCGGAATCGCGCTGAGCGAAGGCATCGTCTGCGCGGGATTGGAAAACTTCCACACCGCGCCGATCGCGGTGTGCGCCGCGAGGAGGATTTGAAGAACCCACAATAGAATGTTCATGATCGTTTCCCGATTTTTTGCGATTGCGACGTCAGTCCATCCGCGCCACGGCCTGCTCCAGCTTCGCGAAGAATTCCTGCCACCCGGCCGCAGCACCGCCGAACGCCTGCTTCTGATCCGGCCGGAAGCCCGACTGTTCCATGCGCAGGAGGGTCCCTCTGTTCGTGGGGATGAGCGTGAAGGTCACGATGCTCTCCAGATTGAAGGCCGGATCCTCGTGCACGAAATTCCACGTGTAGGAGAGCGTCCTGTTCGGTTCGACGGCGAGAACCTCGCAATCCAGAATGCCGCCCCACTCCCCGCGGAGATTGAAACGGTGGCCCACGACCGGGTCGAAGTCGTTCTTCATCAGCCACTCCTCGATCAGATGGGGTTGGGTGAGCGCGCGCCAGATCTTCTCCGGCGGATGGGCGATCTCGCGTTCGACGACGACGGAGCGCGTTCCAGCCGCAGCTTCGTTCATTGATCCATCCTTTTCAGCAGGTTTTCGAGGTCGTCGAACCGGCCTTCCCAGAAGCTGGCCATCCGGGTCGTCCAGTCGATCAGGGGAGCAAGCGCGCCGAGTTGCGCGCTGTAATGCGTGTGCCGGCCCTCGTGGCGATCGAGCACCAGTCCTGCCTGCTTCAACACGCCCAGATGCTTCGATACGGCCGGCTGCGAGACTCCGGCCCCGGCCGTCAGTGCCCGAACCGTCTGTTCCCCTTCAAGGCACAGGCGTTCGAAGATGGCTCGCCTCGTGGGGTCGGCGAGCGTTTTGAACAGCATGTCATGAGGGTTCGGCATGGGAACATATAGCTTGTTGGTTATGGGTAGAATTCATAACCGGCGAGCTATACGTTAGTCAAGAAGCCGGCAGCGGTGCCATACGCAGTTGATCCGCACCCGATCGGCACCGGGATGGGGCCTC
>CAYYZC010000084.1:0-1338 GCA_964475605.1 uncultured Chelativorans sp. | reverse complement strand
GCTGCCGCTCCGTCGGGGAAGATCGAGGTGCGGCGCTTCCGGATCATGAAGCGGCAGGTCGGCCTCGCCGACTACGGACGCTGCGTGGCTGCGGGCACCTGCGCGGCGCCCGACGCTCGACCGACGACGGAAGACGTGCCGGTCACGGGAGTGAACTGGACGGACGCGGAAGCCTATGCGCGGTGGTATTCCGAGGCCACCGGCGAAACCTGGCGCCTGCCGACCGCCGCGGAGGCCGCCGCGGCCGCCGGCGAGCGCTTCGGAGGGGACCCCTTCTCGGCCGCGGCGGACGACGATCCCGGCAATCCCGCTATCCGCTGGATACGCCGCTATCGCGAGGAAGCGGCTGCCAGGCGTCCTGCCGACCCGGAACCGAAACCCCGCGGTCACTACGGCCCGAATTCCCTCGGCGTCGAGGATTTCGGCGGCAATGTCTGGGAATGGACGTCGACCTGCTACAACCGCGTCACGGTCGACGCCGGCGGCAAGTTCCAAAGCGTCATCGAGAACTGCGGCGTCCACGTACTCGAAGGGCGGCACCGGGCCTACATGTCCAATTTCATCCGCAACGGGAAGAGCGGCGGCTGCGCCATGGGCACGCCTCCCGAGAATCTCGGCTTCCGTCTCGTGCTGGATGAGCGGCCGTTTCCGCTGATCGGCGGCTTCGTCGACCGCCTCAAGACAGCCATGGCGCGGACAAGCTTCTGAGACGTGTCTCGAAGGAACTCCTTGTGCGCAAGGTACCTTGCGGGGTCGCGATGCCCCGCTTCAACCCTTGGAAGAAGCGCGCCGGGTTTCGTTCCGGCGCCTGCAGTCAGCGGCCGTGGATCGACCTAGTCCTGCCGGTCGGCCATCAGCGAACCGAAGGTCGATGCATTGGGACAATAGTCGCGGTAGGAGACGGCTGCCCGGCCTTCGCGGAGTTGGTCGTTGCAGCGCCGCCTGTCGCTGCACATCGCGCAGACCCGCTCGAGATCGCGCATGACCGCTGGTTCGCGGGCTCTGACTTCGTCGGCTTCGAGCCCCAAGCTTCGCATCGTCGGCGACAAAAGGTCATCGGAAGCGAGGGGTGCATTGACGATCCGGATGAAGTCGGATCTGGAGATGCCGTTTTCGCCCAGGATCCTGTCGGCGTCGTCCGCTGCGAGCAAGCCGAACTCGCGGCGCTGGCTGCCGCGGGCAAGCCAGTCCCTGATGGAACCCATGATCGATGCCTGATGTCTGTCGATCCATTTCGCATATCGTGTGGCCACAGTCATTGGACGTTCCTTTCAATATGGATCCTGCCGATCCGCGCCGGTCCCGGCGGACCGACCATTGCAAGGCATCCGGGCGTGA
>CAYYZC010000083.1:5871-10616 GCA_964475605.1 uncultured Chelativorans sp. | reverse complement strand
CGCCTCAACCGGATCCTCGCCGATGTCGAGGATCTCATGCTGCGCATCGCCGGGCTCACGACGTTCGTCATCATGCTGATCGTCAGCGCCGACGTGCTGATGCGATACGCGCTCAATTCGCCCTTCTCCTGGTCCTACGATCTCATCAGCATCTATCTCGTGCCGCTGTCCTTCTTCTTTGCGCTGTCGACGACCTTCAGGCGCAACCATCACATCTCGGTCGACATCCTCTATCTGCGCTATCCCGAAGTGGTTCAGCGGCTGTGCCGCCTGCTGGTCGGGCTTCTGTTCGGCCCCTTCGTCTTCTGGATGATCTGGCTCGCCACCATCGACGCGCATGGCCGCTTCGTCGCCGGCGACGCGATCTCCGGCACCATTTTGTGGCCGACATGGATCCCCTCGGCGATCGTTGCCGCCGGCTTTGCCGCGCTCATGCTGCGGCTCGCTCTCGATGCCGCGGCGCTTGCCGCCGCCATGCTGCGCGGCAGCCCCGGCGTTCCGGGGGAATCGCCGGCGCGGACCGCGGCGAACGTCGATACGGAGGACGGGCTTTGACCGCCGGCATCGGCCTCATCGCGCTCTTCGCGCTGCTCGCCGTCGGCATGCCGGTGGGCTTCGCGATGCTGATCTCGGGCGTCATCGGCCTGTGGCTGATGGGCGGCACCACGCTCGTCATCGGCTATCTGAGCACCACGCCGCTGGCGACGACCTCCGCCTACGAGCTGATCACCGTTCCGATGTTCATCCTGATGGCCGAGCTGGTGATCCTGTCGGGCGTCGCCAACTCGCTGTTCTCGGCCGCCGCCATATGGGTGGGGCGCCTGCCTGGCGGGCTCGGCATCGCAACCGCCATGGCCGGCGCCGGCTTCGGCGCGATCTGCGGCTCCAGCACCGCCTCGGCCGCGACGCTCTCCGCGACCAGCGTGCCGGCGATGCTCGAACGCGGCTACGATCCCAAGATGGCGACCGGCGTCGTCGCCATCTCCGGCACGCTCGCCATGCTGATCCCGCCGTCGATCGCGCTCGTCCTCTATGCCATCATCGCCGACCAGGACATCGGCCAGCTTCTCATCGGCGGCGTCCTGCCGGGCCTGCTGGTCATGGCGGCGATAGCCCTCACCGTCTATGTGCTCGTGCTGATAAACCCGTCGAGCGCACCCGGCGGTCCGGCCTATTCGATGCGCGAGAAGTTCCGCTCGCTCAAGATCGCCGGGCCGGTCGTGTTCCTGTTCATAATGGTGACGGGCGTGATCTATCTCGGCATCGCCACGCCCACCGAGGCATCCTCGCTGGGCGCGCTCGGCGCATTGCTCCTGACCATATGGCAGCGCAAGCTCAACCGCAGGACGCTGGTCCACGCCGTGATGGCGAGCGCCAGCACGACCTGCATGATCTTCATGATCATCATGGGCGCCAAGGTGTTCGGCTATTTCTTCACCCTGACCCGGATCACGCAGGACCTGATCGGGATGGTGGAAGCCTACGATCTGACGCCGGCCATGGTGCTGCTCATCATCCTCGCCATCTATTTCATCCTCGGCTGCATCATGGACCAGGCGGCCATCCTGATCCTGACCGTGCCGGTCACGCTTCCGCTGATGATGTCGCTCGGATACGATCCCGTCTGGTTCGGCGTTGTGGTGATCGTCATGGCCGAGATCGGGCTCGTCACGCCGCCGCTCGGCCTCAACGCCTTCGTCGTGTCGAAATATACGCGAAGACCGCTCGAGGAGGTATTCACCGGCCTGTGGCCGCATATCCTCGCCCATCTCATCGTCGTTGCACTGCTCTGCTTCTTCCCGCAGATCGTCCTGTGGCTGCCGGCCCAGATGCGCTGATCCGGGGAATCGTTACCAGGAGGATAAGCATGTCCGCCAATGCCACTGCCCCGGCCGCGGAGGGCGACGCCAGGGGGCCGTACTGGACCAGCTATTCGAACACCGGTTCGCGGGTGATCCTGTGGCCGGATGCGATCGACGCCATGCCCGACGAGATCGCGCGGCTCGGCTGCGAGCGGCTGATGGTGCTGTGCGGGCCGACCACCGCCGGATCGCGCCTCTGCCGGAAGGTGCGCGACGTGCTCGGCGGCAGGGTCGTCGCCACCGTCGCCAACGTGACGGCGCACACGCCGCGCGACCTCGTCATGGAAGCTGCCGCCCTTGCCGGGCAGGAGCGCTGCGACGGCTTTCTGGCGATCGGCGGCGGCTCGGCCTCCGACGCCGCCAAGGCGGTCTCGATCGTGCTGGCCGAAGGCGGCGACATTTCCGAGCACGCCTCGCGCTTCGTCCCTCCCGATCAGTTCCATCCCAAGGAGCTTCACCGGCCGAAGCTGCCGGTCATCGCGGTGCCGACGACCGCCTCGGCGGCGGAGGTGACGCCGGGGCTCGGCGTGCGCGGCGCCGACGGGCGCAAGATGCTGTTCTGGGACGTCAAGCTCGCCTCGCGGCTGATCGTCCTCGATCCGAAGGCGAACACGGAAGTCCCGGCGCGGATCATGGCCGAGACGGCGATGAACGGCTTTGCGCACTGCGTGGAAGGGCTCTATTCGCGCCTGCGGAACCCGATCTCCGAAGGGCTGGCGCTGCAGGGCATCCGCGTCCTCCACCGGTCCATCCCCGCAATGGTGGCGGAGCCGGACGCGGTCGGGCATCGCGCCGGCGTGCTGGCGGGCGCCCATCTGTCGGGCATGGTGATCTCGAATGCGCGCGTCGGCATCCACCACGCCATGTGCCATTGCCTCGGCGGCCTGGGCGGGCTGAGCCATGGCGAGGCCAACTCGATCATGCTGCCCTTCGCGATGCGCTACAATATCGACGTCGCGACGACGGAGCTTGCGCTGATGGCCGAGGCGATGGGCGTCCGGCGTGCCGGCCGGTCCGACCGCGAGGCGGCCGTGGCGGCGATCGAAGCGGTGCAGGCTCTGCAGCGCGCGGCGCGGATCCCGATGCGCCTGCGCGACACGAAGCTCGACCGCGCCCTGCTGCCGGAGATCGCGGCGCACACGCTGCTCGACCGCGGCCTGTTCTTCAACCCCCGCCGCACCCGGGATGCGGCGTCGGTGCTCGCGATTTTGGAGGAAGCCTGGTAGCCGCTTCGCCTCCCGTCGAGCGCCGTGCCGGATGCAAAAGCGCGGCGGCCTTCAGGATAGTGTCCGCCCCTCATTGACATGGAGGCAAGACGAACTCACTTTGGGAAACAGTGTTTCGCTGCAGGAACCAGGCGGAATGCGAGACACGCCGCCGCGGTGGCGGCCCGATGAGAACCTTCAGGGGGTGGCGATGAAGTCGCTCGACTCGGCCATGCGCGTCCTCATGGCGTTCATGATGGACCAGCAGAGCTTCGGCGTCAGCGAGCTCTCGGAGCGGCTCGGCCTGCCCAAGAGCCAGGTGTCCAAGGTTCTGGCGACGCTGCGCAAATACGGTCTCGTGCATCAGGACAACTCGACGCGCCGCTATTCGGTGGGCTTGCGCGCATTCGCGCTCGGGTCGCGCTTCATGACCTATGACCGGCTGTCGCGCGAGGCGCTGCCGATCCTGCGCTCGCTGGTCGAGGAGACCGGCCACAGCGCGCGTCTGAGCGTGCGCGACGGCGACGAGGTGATCTACCTGATCGGCATCGAGGGGCCGCATTTCATCGACACCGGCTGGCGCGCGGGAACCTGGCTGCCCTGGCACGCCACCTCGGCGGGACGCATCCTGCTCGCCTACATGTCGGAGGAAGAGGTGGAGCGGATCGTCGCCGCCAAGGGGACGACGGCGGTCACCAGCTACAGCGTGTCCGATCCCGCGACGCTGAAGACCATCCTCAGGGAATCGCACCGCCGCGGCTATGACAGCCAGCGCAACGAGACGACGGTCGGTCTCGGCACGATAGCGGTCCCGATCTTCGGCGAGCAGCAGCGGGTGGTCGGCGCCCTCGGCCTCGCCTTTCCCGAGACGGCGGTGCCGGTCGGGAAGGAGGCGGACTATGCCGAAACGCTCCATGCCCGCGCCCGCCTGCTGTCGATGCGCATGGGCAGCATCGTCTATCCGATCGGGGGATAGGCGACATCGGCGGCGGCGATCCGATGCACGGATCGAACAAACCGGCTAGGGCTGTGCCTTCAGGTCGACGGAGAAGTCGAGCCGCACCAGGTCGCCTCGGAAGAAGAGGTAGCCGAAATAGATGATCGTGCCGGCGCCGTCGCGGATGATACGGCGCAATTCGGCGATCGGCGCGGCTTCGTGGATGCCGAGATTGCGGGCGAGATCGAGGTCGGCCTCGCCGATAGTCAGCGTCTGCTGGATCTGGCCGAGATCGGTCCGGCGGGCGGCCAGCCGCTCCAGGATCGGCCGCGTCTCCTTGGCCTTCATATCGAGGCCCGCATAGGTCGCGCTGTCGATCAGGATCTCGGTCATTGCGACCGGATGCGGGAAGTCCGAATGGTGGTGCAGGTGGACGATGCGGTGGTAGGCCCCGCTCTGGCGTCCTTCCGAAGGCGCGACCGGCAGTGGCCGCTCCCACGGGCCGCTTTCGAGCTCGCTGACCACGATGGAGGAGGAGTGCGTCTCCAGCTCTGCCAGGTTGAGCGCGAGCGTGAACCAGCGCCGGTCGAGCGGGTGTGCCGTGACCGAGCTGCCGCGCCTGTCGCGGTGGCGCGCGATCAGGCCTTCGTCGGCCAGCAGGTCGAGCGCATGGCGCACGGTGACCCGGCCGACCTTGAACTCCTCGACCAGGGCGTCGAGTGCGGGCAGGCGGTCGCCCGG
>CAYYZC010000083.1:0-5771 GCA_964475605.1 uncultured Chelativorans sp. | reverse complement strand
GCGGTGAGGCCTAGCGGACCTCGAACCGCGCGAAGACATCCTGTCTGAAGACGTCCCCCAAGCCGGGCCCGTCGCCGAGGCGGAGCGTTCCGTCCTCGACCACCGGCGCCTCTTCGAGCAGCATGTCGAACAGCGGGTTCGGCAGCGAATCCATCTCGAGCCAGGACATCCCGTCGACCGCGACGCTCAGATGCGCGCTGGCATAGAGTCCGACCGGTCCGCCATACATGTGCAGACAGGCCCGCCTGCCGGACGCGAGGATCGCACGGCAGATCTCGCGGCCTTCGCTGATGCCGCCCGTCTTGGTGATGTCCGGCTGGACAATGTCGGGCCTGATCGTGTCGAGGATGCGCTGGAAGCCGGCGAGCCGGTAGGCGTTCTCGCCCAGCGCCACCGGCGGGCGTACCGCCTCGTCGCGCCAGGCGACATAGGCGTCCACATCGTCGACGAGGAACGGCTCCTCCAGCCAGCCCAGCTCGAGCCCGGCAAGCGCGCCGGCGAGCGGGCGCAGGGTTTCCGGCGTGAAGGACTGGGTGGCGTCGGCCATCAGCGGCCGCTGGCCGGCGATGGCGCGGGCCTGCCGGAGCCGGTCGAGAAGCTGCGGATCGCTGCCGGCGACACGGAACTTGAAGCGGGTGTGGCCGATCGCGGCCATGTCCTCGATCGCTCCGGGGCGCTGGATCGGCAGGTTCGTGGCATAGACCTCGGCACGCCGCGGCGAGGTCGAGCCGCGGATGTAGTCGGCGAGCGGCAGTCCGGCGCGCCTGGCGAGCAGGTCCCATAGCGCGATGTCGGCGCCGCAGAGCGCCTGCTGGAAGGGACCGACCGCGCCGAGCTGGTTGGCCAGCGCGCGCATGTTCGTGGCCAGCCCGGCGTAGATCGCGCCCGGGTCGTCGAGGGTCCGGCCGACGAGCGCCGGTCGCACGACGTTGGTCAGGATGTCGACGCGCTCGCCGCAGCCCCATGGCGGGAAGTTGCCCCAGGCTTCGCCGATCCCCCAGCAGCCGTCGGCCGTCTCGATCCGCACGAGGATGTTGTGACGCGTCCTCACCGTGCCGAACGGCGCGACGATCGGGGTCTCCAGCGGCGCGGCGACGAGCGCGACGCGGACCTTCTCGATGACGGACCCGGTCAACGACGCCTCGTCATTTGACCGCCCCGGCGATGCGCCCGGGCGAGATCCTGCCCTGGATCGGCAGGAACAGGAGGAAGACCGGCAGCGTGGTGACCACCGAGGCCGCCATCACCGCGCCCCAGTCGACATAGTCGTCGCCGAAATACTGGTAGAGGCCGAGCGGCAGGGTCTTGAGGTCGGTCTGGGTCAGGAAGGCGAGCGCAAACAGGTACTCCGTCCAGCACAGCAGGAAGGCGTAGGTGGCGGTCGCCACGAATCCCGGCAGCATGACCGGGCAGATGATCAGCCAGATCACCTGCCAGCGCGAGGCGCCGTCGATGAGGGCCGCCTCGTCGAGGCTCTTGGGGACCGTCACCAGATAGCCGACCAGCATGTAGACCGAGAACGGGATGGTGAAGGCGGTGTAGGTCAGGATCATGCCCACATAGCTGTTGATGAGGTTGAAGGTGGCGAAAGCCACGAACAGCGGATTGATCAGCACGATCCACGGGAAGACCTGGCCGAACAGGATCACCGTGAACAGCGTCCGCTTGGCGCGGAAGTCGAAGCGCGAGAAGGCGTAGGCCGCCATGATGGACAGCACCGTCGAGACGACGGTCGCGACCACGCAGATGACCATGCTGTTGAGGATGAAGCGGCCGAATCCGGCCTGGAAGATGCGCAGATAGTTCCGGAAGGTGAGCGTCTCGGTGCTCGACAGCAGGCCGCCGCCCGGCCTGAACGAGCCGACCAGCACGTAGATCGCGGGATAGACCAGCACGAACAGCGTTATGACGGCCAGCACCAGCGCGATGATCAGCTGCCAGGCGCCCGGATCGCGCCAGTGTCGGGAGCCGGCGGCGGCCATCACAGCGTCTCCTCGAGCTGGCGCTGCGCGACGAGCCGCAGATAGAGGATGCCGAAGGCGCCCATGATGACCGCCATCACCATGCCGATGGCCGAGCTGTAGCCGAGGCGGAAGTCGACGAAGGCCTTCAGATAGACCTCGGTGGCGAGCACGTTGGTGAAGGTGCCAGGGCCGGCCCCGGTGGCGAGCCACACATAGACGAAGTTGTTGAACGACCAGAACACCGACATCAGCCCCAGCACCAGGATCGCAGGCATGAGGAAGGGCAGCGTCACGAAGCGGAAGGTCTGCCAGTTGGTGGCGCCGTCGAGCTCGGCTGCCTCGTAATATTCCTCCGGAACCGTCTGCAGGCTGGACAGGAGCGAGAGCGCGATCAGCGGCACGGTGTTCCACAGCATGATCAGCACGATCGAAGGCCATACCGTGCGGATGTCGGCGAGGAAGGCGATCGGCTGGTTGATGATGCCGAGCCCGATCAGCGCCTCGTTGACGAAACCGTTGCGCTCCAGAAGGAAGCGCCAGATCACCACCGCCACGATCGGCGGCGTCGCCCAGGGAATGAGCAGGGCAAAGCGCGACACGGCTGCGAGACGCAATGTCCGCATCGCCCTGGTGTTCAGCAGAAGCGCGATGCCCAGCCCGAACAGCAGGCGCAGCACGACGGAGGTCGCCGTCAGCCAGATGAAGGTATTGAAGAGGATGTGGCTGAAGTCGCCGCTGCGGAACAGCTCGCGATAGTTCTCCAGGCCGATCCAGTTGCCGCCCTGCTTCATGCCGAGCAGAGAGAGATCGGTGAAGCTTATGCGCAGGTTGTCGAAGATCGGATAGCCGTAGAAGAGGACCAGGAGCACCATCGACGGCAACAGCATCGTGGTGATGAAAAGCCTGTTGCGCATGCTGCGCTGCTCCTGGACCCGGTCTGTGCTTCGGCCGATCTTACGGCATCTGCTTGCCGATTTCCGCCAGCAGTTCCGTTGCGGCCTCCTCCGTCGAGATCTGTCCCGACAAGGCCTTGCCGAAGGCGCGCTGGGTGGTGTTCCACAAGGTGCCGATCGGAACCGGCCCGCTGGCATAGGCGCCCCAGGTGCGCGCATAGGGGAACTGCTCGGCGAAGCCCTTGAGCGGGGCGCCGAAGTCGATCTGCTTCAGCAGCGAGGTCTGCGCCGGAAACTGCGTGCGGTAGTGGTCGGCGAAGACTCCCTCGGAAGCCATGTACTTGACGAACTTCCACGCCTCTTCCGGGTGTTCGGTGTTGGCGTTGATGACCAGCATGCGGCCGCCGATCATCGAGCTCTTCGTGTCAGCCTGGTGGGGGAAGGGTCCCGAGGCGAAGGGCGGCTCCTCGTCGGGATTGGCGTCCGAGTAGGCCTTCAGGATCTCCTTGTAGGTGTTGGGCGGCATCGCGCCCATGGCCTGGTTGCCGCTGACGAGCGCCTGCATGATCGCAGGGTCGTGGGCGTCGCTGGCAGCGAGGTTCGACTGCGGATTGTCGCCGGCGTCCATGTACTGCTTGTAGTAGTCCATGGCTGCCACGACGTCGGCGTGCTCGAGCCCGATCTCGTAGGAGCCGTCCTGGTTCTGGACGATCAGCTCCTTTCCGTGCGACCACCAGTAGAAGTTGGCGAGGAACCAGATCGCGCCGGAGGCCGAACTGCCGGCCGGGAAGCCGAAGCCGGCCTTGCCGGTCTTCGTGTAGACGGCCTCGCTGGCGGCGCGCAGCTCCTCCCAGGTGCCGGGCAGGGTCTCGATGCCGGCCTGCTCGAGCAGGTCGGTCCGGTAGACCATCGCCCATGTGTCGGTCGTCCACGGCAGGCCGTAGATCTTGCCGTCCTTGCCATGGGCGAGGTCCTGTGCGGCGAAATCGTCGAAGCCGTTGGGCAGCGCGTCGTTCTGAATGAGATCGTCGAGCGCGAGCGTCGCGCCGGCGTCGCCCATCTCGGTCACCCACACCTGGGCGACATGCGCCACGTCCGGCCCCTGGCCGACCGCGGCCTCGCGCAGGAACTGGTTGCGCGCGTCCTTCCAGCCGATGCGCTGGAGTTCGACCTTGATCTCGGGATTGTCGTTCTGGAACTGGTCGATCGCCCCGCGCACCTCCTCCTCGGTGTCGTTGAAGCGGAACGTGATGGTCACCGGGTCGGCGCCGGCAATGCCGGCCGTCGAGACGAACGCCGCGCTCGCGATGAGCCCGGCGGCAAGCAGTTTGAGCATGGCTTCCTCCCATATGCCCGAAGACGGCTTCCACGGTTCCGGCCAGCGCCGGTCCGGGGTTCCCGATTAACAGAACCATATGTGATCCTGTTAATGCTGTCAAACGGCGAACCGAGCCTCCCGCCGAACGGCAGGCGATTGACTGTCCCGAATAACAGAACTATCAATAGGTCTGTTTTGACCGGCGGGAAAGATCGACTGTTGCGGCAAAGAATCGATGCTCACCATCACCTGTGGAAACTCGGCCACCTCCCCTACGATTGGCTGAGCCCGGATGCGCCGCCGCGGCCGTTCGGCGACCATGCGGGGATCAAGCAGGACTACCTCCCGGCGGACTATGCGCGCGACATGGCGGGCACCGGCGTCGTCGCGTCCGTCTTCGTGGAAGCGAATGCGGGCGCGCCGGGCGCCTCCGAGATCGAGTGGGTCGACGAGGTCGCCGGCGACGGCAGTTTTCCCGCCGCCTCGGTCGGCTATGTCGACCTGTGCCGCCCGGACGTGGGCGAGGTGCTGGCCCGCTTCCAACGCTCCCGGCGCATGCGCGGCATACGCATGTCGCTGTGTTGGGACGAGCAGCGGCCGCGATGGCGCTTCGTCCAGACACCGGACATCATGGCTACGCCGGAGTTCCGGCGCGGCCTTTCCGAGCTCGCCCGCCGCGGCCTTGTCTTCGACACGCTGGTCGTGCCCCGCCAGCTCGCCGAGCTTGCCGAGGTCGCCCGCGCCAATCCCGACCTGCAGATCGTCATCAACCATCTCGGCACGCCGCTGCGCGACACGTCGCAGGACGTCGCCGACTGGACGGACGGGATCCTCGCATGCGCGCAGCAGCCGAACGTCGCGATGAAGCTGTCGGGCCTTTGGGTGCTCGACCGCGGCTGGGCGCCCGAGCATATCGCCGGTCCCGTGCGCCTGGTCGTCGACCGGTTCGGGCCCGAGCGCTGCATGTGGACGAGCAACTATCCGGTCGAGAAGCTGATGTGCCGGGTCGACGATCAGATCGGCAACCTCGAAGCGGTGTTGGACGACCTTTCGGAGGGGGACAAAGACCTGATCTTTTGCGGCACCGCCGCCCGCATCTACCGTGTCGATCTCCCGGGCGTGGCCGCCGCGGTTGACGCGCCGCGCCATTCCGTTGCCACATGAGCAAAGTGGGGAGGAGACGTCATGGCGAGCGTTTCGATTGAGGACGTCCGCAAATCGTACGGCACCGTGGAGGCCATCCGCGGCGTCTCGATCGATATTGCCGACGGCGAGTTCGTCATCCTCGTCGGCCCCTCGGGTTGCGGCAAGTCGACCCTTCTGAGGATGGTGGCGGGGCTTGAGGCGATCAGCGGCGGGGCCATCCGCATCGGCGACCGCGTCGTCAACGATGTCGCTCCGAAGGATCGCGACATCGCCATGGTGTTCCAGAACTACGCGCTCTACCCGCACATGACGGTGCGCCAGAACATGGGCTTTTCCATGCGCCTGCGGCGGGCCCCGGGCGTGGAGATGGAGGAAAAGGTCGGTCGCGCCGCGCAGATCCTCGGCCTGGAGAACCTTCTCGACCGTTATCCGCGCGAGCTGTCGGGCGGG
>CAYYZC010000082.1:0-10629 GCA_964475605.1 uncultured Chelativorans sp. | reverse complement strand
GAACCTACCCGCCTGGCCCCGCCTGCCTGTCACAATCGGCACTTGCAGCGTACATTCAGGCGCTGCGGTGCGGTTGTGACGGTTCCGGGCGATTTCGAGAGCCGCCATGGCCGCGCCGGAAAGAGGCGATCGAGGATCGGTGCAGGCGCCGCCGCGTGCGGTCCCCGCGTCGCGCGACGCGCGGTCGATCGTCGGTCGAGCTGAGCCGCGCAAACGTTCCCGCCTCCCTCCGGTGACCAGCCTCGCGCGAACCGCGCTAGCCGGTCAAATCGTGATTCCCTGCCATCCGCGATCGCATCGCCGGATCGCCCCAGCCGCCGCCGCCGGGCGTCTCGATCATGATCAGATCGCCCGCGCCAAGCTCGACCGCATCATTGCCGGCAAGCTCCTCGAAGCTGCCGTCGGCGCGCAGCACCCGGTTGCGCCCCGCCGTGCCGTCCTTGCCGCCCCGGACCCCGAAGGGCCGCGTGTCGCGATGCGAGGACAGGATCGTCGCCGTCATCGGCTCGAGGAAGCGCAGCCGGCGCACCACGCCGTCGCCGCCCCTGAAGCGCCCCTCGCCGCCGGAGCCGCGCCGGATCGACATCTCCTCGACGCGGACCGGAAAGCGCTGCTCCAGCACTTCCGGATCGGTCATGCGGGTATTGGTCATATGCACCTGGATGGCGCTGGCGCCGTCGCCGCCCGGCCCGGCGCCCATGCCGCCGCAGATCGTCTCGTAATTCTGGTAGCGCTCGTTGCCCCAGGCGAAGTTGTTCATCGTCGCCTGCGAGCCGGCCAGGGCGCCGAGCGCGCCGTAGAGGCAGTCGGCGATCGCCTGGCTGACCTCCGTATTGCCGGCGATCACCGCCGCCGGCCAGGTCGGATTGATCATCGTGCCCGCCGGGGCGACGATCTCGATCGGCTCGAGGCAGCCCTCGTTGAGCGGGATGTCGGAGCCGACAAGGGTGCGGAACACATAGAGGACCACCGCCCGGCAGATCGACAGCGGCGCGTTGTAGTTGCCCTCCTGCTGGGCCGAGGTGCCGGTGAAATCGATCACCGCCGAGCGCGCCTGGCGGTCGATGCGGATGTCGACCGCGATCCGGGCCCCGTTGTCGAGCGGGAAGACGAAGGAGCCGTCGCCGAGCCTGTCGATGGCGCGCCGCACCGCCTCCGCCGCATTGTCCTGGACGTGGCGCATATAGGCCTGCACGGTCGGCAGGCCGAACGTCTCGATCATCTTGCGAACCTCGACCGCGCCGGTCTCGTTGGCGGCGACCTGTGCCTTCAGGTCGGCGAGGTTCTGGTCGATGTTCCGGCACGGATAGCGCCCCGAGCCGAGCAGCGCGCGCGTCTCCGCTTCCCGCAGCACCCCGCCCTCGACGAGGCGGAAGCAGGGGAACATGACGCCCTCCTCCTCGATATGGCGGCTGTCGGGAGGAACGGAGCCGGGCGTCTTGCCGCCGATATCGGCATGATGGCCGCGCGAGCCGACGAAGAACAGCAGCTCCTTGCCGGCGCTGTCGAAGACCGGCGTGACGACGGTGACGTCCGGCAGATGCGTCCCGCCCTCATAGGGCGCATTGAGCATGAACACGTCGCCGGGCCGGATGCGTCCAGCCTCGATCCGCATCACCGCCCTGACGCTGTCGCTCATCGAGCCGAGATGGACCGGCACATGCGGCGCATTGGCGACGAGGTTGCCTTCGGCGTCGAACAGGGCGCAGGAGAAGTCGAGCCGCTCCTTGATGTTGACCGAATAGGCGGTGTTGGCGAGCGTCGCGCCCATCTGGTCGGCGACCGAGATGAAACGGTTGTTGAAGACTTCGAGCAGCACCGGGTCGACTTGCGTCCCGTGGGCGGTCTCGCGCGCGAGGACCACTTCGCGCTCGAGAACCAGACCACAACGCTCGTCGACCCGGCCTGCCCAGCCCCGCTCGACCACGACGGTGCCGGTCCTTTCGATCACGATCGCAGGGCCTTCGATCGTGGTTCCAGGCGGCAGCATGTCGCGGTCAAACAGCGGCGTCGGATGCCAGCCGCCGGCGCGATGGACGGGAACGTCCTCGATCGCGGCGGCCGGCAAATTCGTTTCTGCGGGAAGCGGCCCGTCGACGGCCTCGCCGCCGCCGCGCGCTTCGACCGCCAGCATCTCGATGGTCAGCCGGTGCTCGGGCACGGCGAAACCGAAGCGGGCGCGATGCGCCTCCTCGAACCGGTCGCGCATCTCCCGGGGCGCGCCGAACTCGACCTCGAGCGCCTGGTGGGCGCCCTCATAGCGGATATGGGCGGTGCGGCGGACGGCGATCGCATCCTCGTCCAGCCCCTGGCTGACGAGCTCGGCGCGGACCTCCCGCTCGAGCCCGTCGACCAGCTCGCGCGCCTCGCCCGCGTCGAGCGGGAGATTGGCCTGCACCTCGCGCAGCGCCCTGATATCGGCGAGCCCCATCCCGTAGGCGGAGAGGATGCCGGCGAAGGGATGCAGGAATATGCGCCGCATGCCGAGCGCGTCGGCGACGAGGCAGGCATGCTGGCCGCCGGCGCCGCCGAAGCAGTTGAGCGTGTAGGCGGTGACGTCGTGGCCGCGCTCGACCGAGATCTTCTTGATCGCCTGCGCCATGTTCTCGACCGCGATCCGCAGGAAGCCCTCCGCCGTCTCCTCCGGCGACAGCGGCGGCTTGCCCGTCTCCGCCGCGATCTCGCCGGCGATGCGGCCGAACTTCTCGCGAACCGCCTCCGCGTCGAGCGGCTGGTTGCCGTCGGGACCGAACACGGCGGGGAAATGCCGCGGCGAGATCCGGCCCAGCATGACGTTGCAGTCGGTCACCGTCAGCGGCCCGCCATTGCGGTAGCAGGCCGGACCGGGATTGGCGCCCGCGCTCTCCGGACCGACCTGGTAGCGTCCGTCGCGGAAGCTCAGGATCGAGCCGCCGCCGGCCGCCACCGTGTGGATGTCCATCATCGGCGCGCGCAGCCTGATGCCGGCCGTCTCGGTCTCGAAGACGCGTTCCAGAGCGCCGGCATAGTGGCAGACATCGGTGCTGGTGCCGCCCATGTCGAAGCCGATCAGCCGGTCGAAGCCGGCCGCCTCGGCCGTGCGCACCATGCCGACGACGCCGCCCGCCGGCCCCGACAGGATTGCGTCCTTGCCCTGGAACAGGTCGGCCGAGGTCAGGCCGCCAGACGACATCATGAACATCAGCCGCGGCGCGTTGGCGTCGGCGCCCGTCCCCTTGACCATGCCGAGCTCGCCCGCCACCTGCTGCACGTAGCGGCGCAGGATCGGCGTCAGATAGGCGTCGACGATCGCCGTGTCGGCGCGCCCGACGAGCTTGATCAGACGCGAGGCCTGGTGCGAGCAGGAGATCTGGGTGAAGCCGATCTCGCCGGCGACGTCGGCGACCGCCAGCTCGTGCCGCGGCGCCAGATAGGCATGCATGAAGGCGATGGCGACGCTTCTGATGCCGTCGTCATAGGCCGCTTCGAGCTCCCTGCGCGCCGCCTCCAGATCGATGGAAACCAGCTCGCCGCCCTCCGCGTCGAGACGGCCGTCGACCTCGGCGACCCGCTCATAGAGCATCTCCGGCAGCCTGACCGCGAGGTCGAAGAGCCGCGGCCGGCTCTGGTAACCGATGCGCTGCAGGTCGCCCAGCCCGCGCGTGGTGAGCAGCAGAACGCGGTCGCCCTTGCGCTCCAGCAGCGCGTTGGTGGCGACCGTCGTGCCCATCTTCACCGTGCCGATCGACCCTTCGGGGATCGCAGCGCCCGTGGCGACGCCGAGCAGGTTGCGCATGCCCTCGACGGCGGCATCGGGATAGCGTTCGGGATTTTCCGACAGCAGCTTGTGGGTGACCAGCGCCCCGTCCGGACGCCGCGCCACGATGTCCGTGAAGGTACCGCCGCGATCGATCCAGAACTGCCACATATGCCAACCCCTGCCTACGGAAGACAGGGTGGAGCAACTTCCATATCAGTTCAAATCATGATTTCGGAGCGCTTGTGATCGAAAAACATGATCACACCTTCTCGGCGACCTCCTGCGCCAGCGACGCGCAGCGCTCCGCCAGCGCGTTGCGCGGCTCGGAGAGATAGGACGCCGTGAAGCGCAGCGGCCGCGGCTGCCAGCCGGGATCGAACTCCTCGATCTGCCCGGCGGCGAGCTTCTCGGACGCGAGCACGGACGGGTAGGGGCCGACCCCTATGCCGGCCGCGATCATCTGGATGCTCGCCGACAGCGACGCCGACGTATAGACCCGCACCGCCGGACCGTAGCGCCTCGCCAGCTCCTCCATCAGCTCGCGATAGGGCCTGGTGTTGCGCGCATAGCTGATCACCGGCGTGACGGCGAGGTCGACGGGGCCGAAGCCGGCGGCGCGATACCATCTGAGCTCGAATTCCGGCAGCGTGATATTGTCGGTGCTGTATTCGGAGATCGGCCCCATCAGCAGCGCGATGTCGAGCTTGCGGGCGAGCAGGTCCTCGCGCAGCTTGATCGAGATGTCGACGGTGAGCTCGAGGCTGAGCCGCGGATATTCCCGGCTCACGCGCTCCAGGAAGCGCGGCAGCCACGCCTGGGCGACCGTCTCCGAGGCGCCGATGCGGAAGATGCCCTCGACGCCTGCCGGATTGGCGATGCGCCGGCTGATCTCCTCATGGACGAAGAACATCTGCTCGGCATAGGTCTTCAGCATCTCGCCCTGGCGCGTCAGCACGACGCCGCGCGGCGAGCGGTCGAAGAGCTGCACCTTCAGCGTGTCTTCGAGCGCCATCAGCCGCGCCGAGACGGCCGGCTGCGACAGGTTCATCTGCTCGGATGCCTTGCGCACGCCGCCGAGGCGCGCGACCCAGAGGAAAGTCCTGAGCTGCTCGAAATTCATCCGACCCCGCTGACGAAGCTCCAACCCATCGGCAAGCTTGCACGCAAAACGCCGTCAGAGGAAGCTCTGCGGGTCGATATCGACCTGGACGCGCACCGAGCCGCGCGGCTTCGGCGCGGCATGGAGCATCGCGCGCAGGAACGCCTGGATGTCGCCCCGCCTCATGCCGTGGACGAGCAGGCGGTAGCGGTAGCGCCCGGCCACCACCGCCAGCGGCGCCTCGGCCGGCCCGAGCACGTCGATCTCCGCATCGCCCGGCGCGGCGCGCCGCAGCGCCCGCGCATGCGCCTCCGCGTCGCTCCTGCCGGCCGCGCTGACGACGATCGCCGCCAGCCTGCCGAAGGGCGGCATGCCGGTGCGCTCGCGCTCGGCGATCTCGCGTTCGTAGAAGGTCTCGGCATCGCCCGAGACCAGCGCCCGCATCACCGGGTGGTCCGGCTGCCAGGTCTGCAGCAGGCCGACGCTCTTGCGCCCGCTGCGCCCGGCGCGGCCCGTCACCTGGCTGAGGAGCTGGAAGGTGCGCTCGGCGGCGCGCGGATCTCCGTTGGCAAGGCCGAGATCGGCGTCGACGACGCCGACCAGAGTCATGTTCGGGAAATTGTGGCCCTTGGCGACGAGCTGCGTCCCGATCACGATGTCGGCCTCGCCATTGGCGATCGCCTCCAACTCCAGCCGCAGACGCCTCACGCCGCCGAGCAGGTCGGAGGAGAGCACGATGGTGCGCGCGTCGGGAAACCGGCTCTCGATCTCCTCCGCCACCCGCTCCACGCCCGGCCCGCACGGCACCAGATGATCGAGCGTGCCGCAGGACGGGCACGCTTCGGGCCGCGGCTCGTGATGGCCGCAATGATGGCAGACGAGCTGGCCGCGGAAGCGGTGCTCGACCAGCCAGCTCGAGCAGTTCGGGCATTGGAAGCGATGGCCGCAGACGCGGCACAGCGTCAGCGGCGCATAGCCGCGCCGGTTGAGGAAGAGCAGCGCCTGCTCGCCGCGCGACACGGTCTCCTCGACCGCCGCGATGAGAACCGGCGACAGGAAGCCGCCGCGTGCCGGCGGCGAGCGGCGCATGTCGACGGCCCGGATGTCGGGCAGATCGGCCTGCGCGTAGCGGACGGGGAGGACCAGCCGCTCATAGCGCCCCTGCAGCGCATTGACCCGCGACTCCACCGAAGGCGTGGCTGAGGCGAGCACGATCGGGAAATCGCCGATCCGGCCGCGCACCACCGCCATGTCGCGGGCGCTGTAGAAGACGCGGTCCTCCTGCTTGTAGGCGGGGTCGTGCTCCTCGTCGACGACGATCAGGCCGAGATCGCGGAAGGGCAGGAAAAGCGCGGAGCGCGCCCCGGCCACCACCTTGACCCTGCCTTCGGCGACCTGCCGCCAGACCCGCTCGCGCATGCGCGGGGCGACGTCGGAATGCCATTCGGCCGGTTTCGCGCCGAACCGGTCCTGGAAGCGCTCCAGGAAGGCCGCCGTCAGCGCGATCTCCGGCACCAGCACCAGCACCTGTCGATCCGCCTCCAGTGCCGCCGCGATCGCCTCGAAATAGACCTCCGTCTTCCCCGATCCGGTCACCCCGTCGAGCAGGGTGACGCCGAAGCCGCCGCGACCGGCCGCTTGCCGCAGCCTCTCGGCGGCAAGCGCCTGCTCGGCATTGAGCGCCGCCGGCCCGTAGGCCGCGTCGGGGGTCGCCACGACCGGGCGCGGCGGGATCTCGACCGGCTCGAACGCGCCTTGCGCGACCAGCCCGTCGATGACGGTCGACGACACGCCGGCCGCATGCGCCAGTCCGGACCGCGTCCAGGCAAGCCCCTGCGCCGCCGCGTCGAGCACCCGCCGGCGCGCCTCCGTCATCCGGTCCGGCAAAATGCCGGTCGGCTGCAGGCCGGCGATGGGCGGCTCGGGGTCGAAGGCGGCCGGTGCGCGCAGCACCATGCGTGCCACCATGCCCGGCGGCGACAGCGTATAGGCGGCGACCCAGTCGACGAAGCGGCGGATCTCCGGCCCGATCGGCGGGCAGTCGAAGACCTCGACGATCGGCCTGAGCCGCGACGCGTCGATCCCTTCGCAAGGACCGTCCCAGACGAGGCCCGCCACCTGGCGCGGGCCCAGCGGGACGCGCACGATCGAGCCCGGCCGGACTTCCATCCCCGCAGGCACCGCATAGGAATAGGGCCGGTCGGCCGGTACCGGCACCAGCACCGGCACGCTGTCGGTCGCTCGCGAATCTCGCCTCATCGGGCGTGACCTTGCCTGCTTCTTGCTTTAGAGCAAGGCCGAAGCGCACGCGGCCTGCCGGGCCGCACCAGCCAAGGGACAACCAGGATGAAGTTCTTCGTCGACACCGCCGACGTCAAGGAGATCCGCGAGCTCAACGGGTTCGGCCTTCTCGACGGCGTGACCACCAATCCGTCGCTGATCCTGAAATCGGGCGGCAGCATCATCGAGGTCACCAAGGAGATCTGCGCGATCGTCGACGGCCCGGTCTCCGCCGAGGTCGTCGCCACCGACTACAAGGAGATGATGCGCGAGGCCGACGTGCTGTCGAAGATCGCCGACAATATCTGCATCAAGGTGCCGCTGACGCTGGACGGGCTGGGGGCCTGCAAGGCGATCACCTCGGACGGCCGCAAGGTCAATGTCACGCTCTGCTTCTCGGCCAACCAGGCGCTGCTCGCCGCCAAGGCCGGCGCCACCTTCATCTCGCCCTTCATCGGCCGCCTCGACGACATGGGTGCGGAGGGGATGGAGGTGATCTCCGAGATCAGGACCATCTACGACAATTACGATTTCAAGACCGAGATCCTCGCCGCCTCGATCCGCACCGTCAATCATGTCAAGCAGGCGGCGCTGATCGGCGCCGATGTCGCGACCGTGCCGCCCTCGACGCTGCGCGCCCTGGTCAAGCACCCGCTCACCGACAAGGGGCTCGAAGCCTTCCTCGCCGACTGGGCCAAGACCGGGCAGAAGATCGGCTAGGGCATGATCCCGGACGCCGGCCTCGCCGTCACCCGAACTCGGCGGCCGGATCGGCCTTCAGCGCATCGAGCGTATATTCCTGCAGGCGTGCGGCGACGTCCGACGCATCGCCTTCGAGCTGGTCGGGCATGACCGGCCTGCCGACGATGATCTCGACCGGGCTCCCCTTCTTGTTGAGCAGCTCGTGGAACACCGTCATGTCGCGCAATTCGTGCGAGAACCGCGACATCAGGTAGAACAGGCCGGAATTGCGCGCGCTGAGCCGCGCCGTGACGATCGGCACGCGATAGCGACGCGCCAGCGCCACGACCGAGTTCTGCCACGGCCGCTCCGTCAGCCGCCCTTCGTTCCAGTAGGCGATGCGGCCCGACGGGAACAGCACCACGGCCTTGCCGTCGGCGAAGGCCCGCGCCGTCATCTCCAGCGTATCGCGGCTCTTGGAGTGCGATTTCTCGCCCTGCCGCCATTCGACGGGAATGATCAGGTCGCGGAACAGCGGCGCCACGCGCAGGGCGTCGCGATTGGCGAAGATCGCCATGTCGGGCCGCAGATTGCGCAGCAGGTCGAAGACGGCGATGCCGTCGGCGATCCCCGTCGGATGGCTGGGCGCGAGGATGAAGCCGCCCGAGGCGGGGATGTTGGCAAGCCCGGTCACGTGCAGACGCAGGTCGAGCAGCTCGCTCAGATAGCTCATCGCGTCCCAGCCGGAGAGCGGCGCGATGTCGTCGGCCATCCGCACCGCCTGGCGGTAGTGGAGGAAGCGCAGCGCCAGCGGCCGCACCACCGGCCACCAGATCTCGCGCGACAGATTGGTGGCGCGTTCCTCGATGAGCTGGTCGACTATATGTCCCGGATCCTCGCCGAACCGGCCGTCGTGCCGCAACAGGGCAGAGGCCAGCACCGACCGCATGATCCTTGGTTCCGTCATGAAGCGCTCCGTTGGGTGCTGTCTGCCCGAACAAGGTGTCGGGTCTGTGACACCAACAGGCAAAACGCCCCTGCGCCCAAGAGGTTGCGTTCAGCGGCGCTCGTCGAGGCCGGTTGCAATGTCGTCCTCCCCGAAACCTTCGATCTCGCTCGGCGCTGAGATGATCCTCGTGTCGGCGGCGGCGCCGGTCGGCCGCACGATCGCCTGCGCGACCGCCGCATGGAGCTGCGCGGCCACCTCGCGCGCAGCGCGGTTGTGGGCGTCGCGGGACGCCCGCAGGGCGGCGAATTCCTGCAGCGACAGATCATAGGAAGCCGTCGCCAGCCGGGTACCGGTGGAAATCACCTCCCGGGTCTCGGCGTCGCGCAGCGTAAAGGTTGCGCGCACCGTGGAGACCGACGCGGTCGGCTGGCCGCGATCGTCGCGGTCGATCGCCCGCTGGACGCTCGCCGCGCGCGCATCGACCGCCGTGACGGTGAGATCGAGCGTGTAGCGCGGGCTCGCCGGCTGGCCGCCGCCGCGCCCAAGCAGGAAGATGAGGTGGTTGCGCAATTCCTGCGCGACCAGCGCCGCCTCCTGGAGCGCCTGCGGCTCGTTGACCTCGACCGAGGCGAGCACCTGCGCCATCGGCCGGGCGGTGCCCGTCGAGGCCGTGGTGGTCCCGTAGAGCGGCTGGACCGTGCATCCGGCGCAGGCGAGAAGGGCTAGGAGCGATCCCGCGATCGCAGGCCTGAAACTCACGGCGCGTTCCCCTCCATCCGTTCAGGCGACCACATTGACGATCCTTTGCGGCACCACGACGACCTTTCGCGGAGGCTTCCCGTCCAGGGCCTTCTGCACGAAGTCGAGCGCCAGCACGGCCTTCTCGACGGCAGATTGATCCGCGTTTCGCGTGATTGTCAAATCGCCGCGCTTCTTGCCGTTGATCTGCACCGGGAGCGTCACCTCGTCGTCGATGACGAGCCTGGCATCGAATTCCGGCCAGGGCTGATTCGCGACCATTCCGTCGCATCCGAGCCTCGCCCAGCACTCCTCCGCCAGATGTGGCATCATCGGCGCCGTCATCCGCAGCAGCACCTCCAGCCCCTCGCGCAGCGCCGCCTTCGAGGCCGCATCGGCCTGGCGCAGCGCGGCGACCTGCGGGCTCAGCGCGTTGACGAGCTCGTAGAGCCGGGCGACCGCCTTGTTGAAGCCGAGCCGCTCGATCTCCTCGCCGACGGTCTGGATCGTCTTGTGGGTCGTCTTGGAGATCGCCCCCGCCTTTCCTTCGACGGCGGCCATCGCAGCGACGCCTTCGAGTTCGGGTGCGGCGTCGCAGACCAGGCGCCAGACGCGCTGCACGAAACGGTGCGCGCCCTCGACGCCGGCCTCGGTCCAGATCACGTCGCGGTCGGGCGGCGAATCCGACAGCATGAACCAGCGCGCCGTATCGGCCCCGTAGCTGGCGATGATGTCGTCGGGATCGACGACGTTCTTCTTCGACTTCGACATCTTCTCGATCGGGCCGATCTCGACCGCCTCGCCCGATGCGGCCAGGACGGCGCGCCGCCGCCCGTCCTCCTCCTCGACGCGGACCTCGGCCGGCGTGACATAGGTGCCGCCGGCGCGATAGGTCTCGTGGACCACCATGCCTTGCGTGAACAGGCCCTCGAACGGCTCCTCGACGCTGTTGAGATGGCCGGTCGCCTTCATCGCGCGGGCGAAGAAGCGCGAATAGAGCAGATGCAGGATCGCGTGCTCGATGCCGCCGATATACTGGTTGACGGGCAGCCAGCCCTGCGGTCCGTCGACATAGGCCAGGCTCGTCGGCTCGCTCTCGTTCCACGGGTCGGTGAAGCGGGCGAAATACCACGAGGAATCGAC
>CAYYZC010000081.1:0-10775 GCA_964475605.1 uncultured Chelativorans sp. | reverse complement strand
ATCCCCGAATTGTAGGCGCCGCCGATGACGATGGCGACGTCGCGCGCATGCGCCTTTTCCAGCAGCGCCTCTCCCGACCGGTCGAGCAGCGTATAGCGCCCGGCGAGCAGGCAGCAGTCGAGATCGGCCTCGTTCATCGCATCGCCGATCGCCTCCGCCTCGTTGACGCCGAGGCCGAACCCCTTGATCAGTCCTGCCGAGCGCAATTCCTGCAGCGCCCTGAAGCCGCCGCCGGCAAGCGCATCCCAGTGATGGCGATGCCTCTTGCCATGGGTGACGCGACCGATGTCGTGGACGAAGAGGAGGTCGATCCCGGGCCGGCCCATGCGCTGCTGGCTGTCGTCGAAGCTGTGCATGATGCCGTCATAGCTGTAGTCGAAGACCTCGCGGAAATTCAGCCCGTTCATCCAGCCGGAATCGAACGGGTTCTTCGGCGCTTCGGGCGGCAGCTCGCGGCCGGGTCGCGGCTGTGCCATCAGGCGGCCGACCTTGGTGCTGACCACGGCCTCCGCGGCCCCGCCCGCCTCCTCGCGCAGGAAGTGGCCGAGCAGATGCTCCGCGCGGCCGAGGCCGTACATCGGCGCGGCATCGAAATGGCGCATCCCCGCCTGCCATGCCAGCCGCATCGCCGCCAGCGCGTCCGCCGCATCGATCGACCGGTAGAGCCCGCCGAAGGCGGCGCAGCCGAGGCCGAGCGCCGTCAATTCGAGGCCGGCGCGTTTCACTTTCCTGGGCTCCGAAACCTTCACTGCCGCGCCTCCGATGGGGTGGTCCTAGCCTTTCGCATCGGATGTCCTGCCGGTGACGGCGTCGAGATAGGCGAGCGTGTTGCGATGCGAGGTCTCCAGATGGTTCTTCAGCGCCTGCATCGATCCCTTCTGGTCGCGCCGTTCCAGCGCGGCGAGGATGGCGCGATGCTGGGCGATCGTCTCCTGGCCGGCGCCCGGCGAGGGCAGCGAAAGCAGCCGGCAGCGATCCATCTGCGCCTTCGACACGTCGACCACCTTCCACAGCATGTGGAGCCCGTTCACCTCGGCGATGTAGCGATGGAAATCGTCGTCGCGCGCGATCGCCTCGTCGTAGCGCGAGCGCTTCACCGCAGTCTCGTGCGCGTTGACGATGTCCTCGAGGTCCTGGATCTGGCTGGCCGAGATGCTGCCGGCCGCCCGCCTGATGCTCTCCAGCTCCAGCGCGATGCGGATGATGTAGGCTTCTTCCACCTGCTCGCGCCTGATGTCCGCGACGAAGGTGCCGTGCTGGGCGAAGACCTCGATCAGGCCCTCGTCGCTCACCTTCTTGACCGCCTCGCGGACCGGCGTGCGCGAGATGCCGAGCCGGCCTGCAATCTCGATCTCGTTGATCGGCGCGCCCGGCGCCAGCTTGCCGGTGACGATCGCCTTGCGCACCAGCGAGTAGACCTGGTCGCGCAGCGGGATGGCCCGGTTGAGCGTGGCGCCGCCGAGGAATGCGGAAAGCCGGTCCTCGCCTTGTGGTTCTGCCGTCTTCAACGCTATGGTCTCGCCCTCGCCATGACCGCAATCGCCACGATGACAGGATATCGGAGCCCGCGAAACGGTACGCGTCGACAGCCGCCGGCGGGTCCGTCTTCAAGGCTTGCATTATACTAGTGTAATGTGCAAGAGCAAGGCTTGAGAAGGGCCGTTACAGGTCCTGTTGCGGCTCTTGAGCTCCCGGGAGGACAAGGCATTGAACAGCATCGATCTCAACGGCCAGGCTGCCGTCGTGACGGGTGGGGCGCAGGGGCTGGGCTTGGCCTTCGCCAGGCGCATCCTGGCTTCGGGCGCCAGGGTGAGCCTGTGGGACGTCAATGCTGAGCAGCTCGAAACCGCGCGGAAAGAGCTTGGCGAGGGCGTCGGGACCCTCGTCGTCGACATTACCGATGCCGATGCCGTGGTCGCCGCGCATGGCGAGACGGAAGCGCGGCTCGGCCCGGTTTCGATCGTCGTCAATTCGGCCGGCATCGCCGGGCCCAACCACACGCTCGATACCTATCCGCTCGATGACTGGCGCCGCGTGATCGACATCAATCTCCACGGCACCTTTCACGTCAACCGTGCCGTGGTGCCCTCGATGAAGGCGCGGAATTACGGCCGCATCGTCAATATCGCCTCGATCGCGGGCAAGGAGGGCAATCCGAACGCCTCGGCCTATTCGGCTTCCAAGGCGGCGGTGATCGGCCTGACCAAGTCGCTCGGCAAGGAGCTTGCCGGCCACGACATCGCCGTCAATTGCGTCACGCCGGCCGCGGCCCGTACGCCGATCTTCGACCAGATGAGCCAGGAGCATATCGACTACATGCTGTCGAAGATCCCGCGCGGCCGTTTCCTCGAGGTCGACGAGGCGGCCAATATGGTCGCCTGGCTCGTCTCGCGCGAGAACAGCTTCACCACCGCCTCGGTCTTCGAACTCTCCGGCGGTCGCGCCACCTACTGAAGTTCCTGCCTGAAAATTCCATTCGGAGGTCAAGATGAAGCTCGTCCGCTACGGCCGGCCCGGCGAGGAGAAACCCGGACTGCTCGATGCCGAAGGCACGATCCGCGATCTTTCCGGCGAGATCGCCGACGTCGCCGGTGCCGCCCTGTCGCCGAAAAGCCTCGCGAAGCTTGCGGCGCTCGATCCGGCCTCGCTGCCGAAGGTCGACGGTCGGCCGCGCCTCGGCCCCTGCGTCGCCGGCACGGGCAAGTTCATCTGCATCGGCCTCAACTTCGCCGACCATGCCGCCGAGTCCGGCATGCCCGTCCCGACCGAGCCGGTGGTCTTCATGAAGGCGACCTCGGCCATCGTCGGCCCCGACGACGATCTCCTCATCCCGCGCGGCTCGGAGAAGACGGACTGGGAGGTCGAGCTGGGCGTCGTCATCGGCAGGACGGCGAAATATGTCTCTGAGGCCGACGCCCTCGACCATGTCGCCGGTTATTGCGTTGCCCATGACGTCTCCGAACGCGCCTTCCAGCAGGAGCGGCAGGGGCAATGGACCAAAGGCAAGAGCTGCGACACGTTCGGCCCGATCGGACCGTGGCTGGTGACGCGCGACGAGGTCGCGGATCCGCAGGACCTCGCCATGTGGCTGAAGGTCAATGGCGAGACGATGCAGGACGGCTCCACCCGCACCATGGTGTTCGGCGTCGCCCATCTGGTGTCCTACCTGTCGCAGTTCATGTCGCTTCATCCGGGCGACGTCATCTCCACCGGCACCCCGCCCGGCGTCGGCATGGGCATGAAACCGCAGCGCTGGCTGAAGCCGGGCGATGTCGTCGAGCTCGGCATCGAGGGCTTAGGATCGCAGCGCCAGCAGGTCCGCGCCGACGGCTGAAGGCAGCCGGCCTTGGGGATTTCCATGGCCGGCCTTTTGCTTGCGCCCTGCATTATATTAGTGTAATAGAACAATGAAGACTTGCGGGCGCCGTTGAGGGGTGCGCAGGCCTCGAACCGGGAGAGAGGGTTCATGTCGGCATCGACAAGCGCCCTTCGCATGCGGGGGATCAGCAAGATATTCCCCGGCGTGAAGGCGCTTTCCAACGTCAATCTCACCGTCGAGTTCGGTCGCGTCCACGCGATCGTCGGCGAGAACGGCGCTGGCAAGTCGACGCTGATGAAGGTGCTGAGCGGCACCTATCTTCCGACCACCGGCACGACCGAGATCGCCGGCGTCGAGGTGCGCATGCGCAAGCCCGCCGATGCGCAGCGGCTCGGCATCCGCATGGTGCATCAGGAGCTCAACCTCGTGCCCGACCTGTCGGTGGCGGAGAATGTCTATCTCGGCCGCATGCCGCGCAGATGGGGCCTTGCCGACAGGGCGGCGATGATCCGCGATACGGCGGCGATCCTCGAGGAGCTCGGCACGCCGATCGATCCCAGGGCCCGTCTCGGCGACCTGTCGATCAGCCAGCAGCAGCTCGTCGAGATCGCCAAGGCCTATTCCGCCGATCCGCGCATCATCGTCCTCGACGAGCCGACGTCGAGCCTGAGCGAGCACGAGACGGCGGCCCTGTTCCGCATCCTGCGCCGCATGAAGCAGGCCGGCATCGCGATCGTCTATATCAGCCATCGCCTCAAGGAGGTGCTGGAGATCGCCGACGACGTCACCATCCTGCGCGACGGCAGCATGGTCGACACCCGTCCGGCCGAAGGCATCACTGCCGCCGAGATGATCCGCCTGATGGTCGGTCGCGAGGTCACCAACGTCTTCCCGAAGACGCCCTCGCGGATCGGCGAGCCGGTGCTCAGGGTGGTCGGTCTCGGCGACGGCTACAATTTCCGCGATGTCGGCTTCGACGTGCGCGCCGGCGAGATCCTCGGCCTCACCGGACTGGTCGGTGCTGGGCGCACCGAGCTCGCCAAGGCGATCTTCGGCCTCGCCGGCCTGGCCGCCGGCCGTATCGAGATCAACGGCCGTCCCGTCACCATCCGCTCGCCGGCGGACGCGGTGAAGGCAGGCATCGCCTATGTGCCGGAGGACCGCAAGGAAGACGGCATCATCCCCTCGATGAACGTGCGCGAGAATATCAGCCTGCCGGTGCTGCGGCGCCTGTCGCGCTTCGGCCGCGTCAGCCTCGGTGCCGACCGCGCGCTCGCTGCGAAATATGCCGGCGATCTCTCCATCGTTCCGCCGGATCCCGAACGCCGCATCGACCTGCTCTCCGGCGGCAACCAGCAGAAGGCCGTCATCTCCAGATGGCTTTCGGCCAATCCCTCGGTGCTGATCCTCGACGAGCCGACGCGAGGCGTCGATGTCGGCGCCAAGGCCGAGATCCACCGCATCATCGGCGAGCTGGTGGCCGGTGGCATGGCCGTGGTGATGATCTCGTCCGAGCTTCCGGAGGTCCTCGGCGTCTGCGACCGCGTCGTCGTCATGCGCGACGGACATGCCTCCGCGCCCGTGGCCCGCGACGACCTCAGCGAGGAGGGGATCATGGCGCTCGCCACCGGCGAGGCGGCGGCCGCATGACGGACGCGACGACCCTTCCGATGCAGCAGGACAAGCCCGGCGAACGTTTCCGCAGGGGCAGCAGGCTGGTCGATCTCCTCTCGCGCGCCGGCCTGGCGATCGCCATCCTGATGGTGATCCTCTACGGCTCGCTGGCGAGCCCCGTCTTCTTCACCACCGGCAATCTTCTCAACGTGCTGACGTCGATGGCGATCGTCGGCATCGTCGTCGTCGGCATGACCTTCGTGCTGGTGGTCGGCGGCCTCGCCGATCTCTCCGTGCCGGCGACGATCGCCTGCGGCGCCATCCTGTCGCTGGCGCTCCAGCCGCTGATCGGCCCGGTTCCGGCCTTCGTCCTGGCGATCGCGCTTGCCGGCCTCTGCGGCCTGGTGAGCGGCATCCTGATCGGCTATGTCGGCATCAACCCGATCATCGCCACGCTGGGCATCGGCACCATCGTTCTCGGCATCGTCCAGGCGGCCGTGGGCGGCGTCATCGTCTATGGCACCAATCCCGGGACCGCGGCGCTGGTGAAGAGCCGCATCCTCGGCATTCCGGCCATCGTGCTGATCTTCCTGGCGGTCGCGATCGTCGGCAACTTCATCCTTTCGCGCTCCTTCTGGGGGCGATGGACGTTCGCCACCGGCGGCAATTACGGCGCGGCGGAAGCGAGCGCCGTGCCGGTGCGCGCCGTCAAGGCGGGCGCCTTCGTGCTGACCGGCCTCTGCGCGGGCCTCAGCGGCGCCCTGCTCGGCCTGACGCTGCAGAGCGCGCGGCCGCTGGTCGGCACCGGCTACGAGTTCAGCGCCATCACCGCCGTCGTGGTCGGCGGTGTCTCCATCATGGGCGGCGCCGGTTCCGTGCCGCGCGCCATCGCGGGCCTCGTCTTCGTCCAGCTCCTCACCAATGTGATGGTGCTCCAGGGCGTTCGCACGCCGGTGCAGGGCCTGGTGCTCGGCCTGCTGATCGCCGGCGCCGTGGCGCTCGACATCGCCCTGCGCAAGCGCGGGGCCTCGTGATGCATCTTCTCTCGCAGGTCGTGCGCTACCGCGTCGCGCTCATCCTCGGCCTCACCCTGCTGGTGGCATCGCTGACGGTGCCGGGCTTCGTCAGCCTTTCGACGCTGAGCCTCGGGCTCGACCGCGGATCGACGATCGGCATCATCGCCATCGGCCTGACGGTGCTGCTGATCGCGCGCCAGATCGACCTGTCGGGCGGCTCCGTCTTCGCGCTTTCCGGCATCGTCGCCGTCATTCTGCAGCCGGCGATCGGCATCTGGCCGGCCGCGATCGTCGGCGTGCTCGCCGGTGCGGCCGCCGGCGCCTTCAACGGCTTCCTCGTCGTCGTGCTGAGGGTCAACTCGCTGGTCGCGACGCTCGCCACGATGCTGATCTTCCGCGCGATTGCCCACTGGATCACCGACAGCCAGCCGGTGGCCGGCACCGACATCATGCTCTCCCTGGCGCTGTCGAAGATCTATGCCGGCATCTTCACCCTCAGCAGCGCCTTTTTCGTCGGCACCATCCTGGTGCTGCATTTCTGGCTGACGCGCACCGTCGCCGGCCGCAATCTCTTCGCCGTCGGGTCGAATGCCGAGGCGGCCGAGGCGAGCGGCGTCTCCGCCGACAGGATCGTCTTCCTCGCCTTCATCTTCGCCGGCATCCTGGCCGGCGTCGCCGGCGTGCTGCAGAGCCTGACCACCAATACCGGATCGCCGGTCTTCGGCGCCGGGCTGATCGTCCCGGTGATCGCCGCGGTCGTCGTCGGCGGCACCCGGATCGAGGGTGGCCGCGGTTCCGCGCTAGGCACTCTGGGCGGCGTGCTGACCATCGCCTCGCTGACCACGGCGATGGAGTTCCGGTCGGTGCCCGCCTATTTCCAGGAAGTCGTCGCGGGCTTCATCCTCATCCTTCTGGTCGTCCTCGACCGCACCGTTCGTCCCGCCAGGCACAGCCACGGCGCGGCCGTCACCTCGAAATGAGTTCCCGCTACCCCAAGGAGGAAAACATGGCTCTCAGGAAGACAGGACTGCTGGTCAGCGCGATTGCGATGCTGGCGTCGACGGGCTGGGCCGCGGCCCAGGAAAAGACCGTCTGCTACGTCACGGCGGCCGATGCGCATGCCTATGCGACGCCGGCCAACGAGGCGCTCCAGGCCCGCGCCGGCGAGCTCGGCATCGAGGTGATCACGCTGAGCCAGGATTTCGACGTCCAGACCGGGACCGAGCAGATCAACACCTGCATCGCCCGCAATGTCGACGGCATCATCCTGTGGCCGCTCGATCCGCAGGCCTATATCCCGGGCCTCGCGCGCGCCCAGCAGTCGGAGATCCCCGCCATCCTGATCAACTCGCCGATGAGCGAGCAGGCCGACCAGTTCATCCTCTCCTTCACCGGACCGGACGTCTACGAGGAAGGCCAGATGGCGGCCGACGCGCTCAACGAGGCGCTGGGCGGCGAAGGGTCCGTCATCGTCATCGCCGGCCAGGCCGGCAACGGCACCACGATCGGGCGCGTCGGCGGCTTCACCGACCGGCTTGCCGAGATCGGCAGCGGGATCGAGGTGCTCGACACCGTCAATGCCGATTTCGACCAGCAGAAGGCGCTCGTCGTCAGCCGCGACCTGATCACGCGCTTCGGCGACGGGATCGACGGCGTCTATGCCAATGACGACACCATGGCGCGCGGCTTCATCGACGCCTGGAAGGAGGCCAATCCCGGCGAGCAGACCCCGCCGATCGTCGGCATCAACGGCCAGAAGGACGCCTTCGCCTCGATCGAATCGGGTGAGATGTATGCGACCATCGTCCAGTCGCCGGTCGAGGACGGCAAGCTCGCCATCGAGACCATGGCCGAGATCCTGGAGGGCAAGGAGGTCGACAAGCGGCTGCCGATTCCGCTGACCGTCGTCACCAGCGAGAATGTCGACAGCGTCGAGCCTGCATTCTGAGACGGGCCTCGCCCCGGAAGAACGGCGAAAGGCCCGGCCGGGCCTTTCGCACACCTTGGCCGGTGAAGCGGGTGCCGCCGGTCAGAGCACGAAGTCGTGCTTCACGAAGTCGATCTTGTCCTTGAACAGGATCGCGAAGTCGGCCTTGCCGTCGCCGTCGACATCGCCATAGACGAAGGTCTTGTGCTTGCCCTTCTGCTCGAAACGCAGCTCGCCCCTGGTGTTGCTGAAGGCGTCGTCGCCGATGAAGTCGAAGGCCTGGTTGCCCGGACCCTTCTTCGCGTCGATCTTCTTCAGCACGATCTTGTCGCCCTGCTTGCGGCTGAAATCGGTGATCGTGTCGTGACCGCCTCCGGCGGGGCTGTCCTTCAGCGACTTGAACACGAACTGGTCGGCGCCCTTCTGGCCCGTCAGCTTGTCCTTGCCTGCGCCGCCCTCGAGCACGTCCCGTCCGGCGCCGCCCTTGAGCACGTCGGCTCCCGCGCCGCCCTTGAGCTTGTCTCGGCCGGCGCCGCCGTCGAGCTTGTCCTTGCCTGCGCCGCCCTTGAGCACGTCGCTGCCCGCACCGCCGTAAAGCTTGTCCTTGCCGCTGTTGCCGACGAGCTTGTCGCGGCCGCCGCCGCCGAAGATCGTGTCGGCACCGGCCTTGCCCTTGATTACGTCCCGGCCGCTGCCGCCGTCGAGATGGTCGGCCCGGCTGCTTCCGGTCAGCCGGTCGGCGCCGCGGCCGGCCGAGACGTCGGCCGCGACATTGGCCGCTGCGGTGAAGACGTCGCCGTGCTCGCTCAGCACGAAGCGCTCGATCGAGATGAAAGTGTCGCCCCTGGCCTCGCCCGAATGGACGCCGCGCGCCAGATCGATGCCGACTGCGGACGGCGCCGCGGAATAGTCGGCGGTGTCTATGCCGCTGCCGCCGTCGAGCACGTCCGCTCCGCCGCCGCCGGCGAGTCGGTCGTCGCCGCGGTCGCCGACGAGCCGGTTGTCCCTGGCATTGCCGCTGATGATGTCGTCCGCACTGGTTCCGATCACATCGGTGAAGCTGCCGGCGAGCTTGATCGCCGCATCGCCCAGCTTGCTCGCCGTCCGGCCGCCGAGGTCGAGTGTCAGCGCCTGCGAGGCGGCGGCGAAATTGAGCGTGTCGATCGTCCCGCCATTGTCGGAGACGATCGCGCGTGCCGCATCGTGCGCGGCGAGCCTGCCGAAGGCATTGGTGAAATAATGGGTGTCGTCGCCGCCGGTGACGTCGCCATAGATGTCGAGCCCGGCGTCGAGCACGGCGAAGCCGCGCGACGGGTCGCTATGGGTGAGCTTCAGCGTCCAGGTGCCGTAGGGGTTCTCGCCCCAGCTCGCGACCGAGGAGAAGGTGAAGTCGAGATAGGTGCTGGCGCCGGCGGCATTGAGATTGGGTGCGATCAGGGCGCTGGTGCCGTCCGGCGAGATCAGCTCGATCGACAGCTTCTTGAGGTCGAGGTCGGAGATCTCCAGCGACAGCTCGACGAAATCGACGGAAAAGTCGGCCGCGCCGGGCGCGATCGTCACCTGCAGGGTCTGGCTCCTCGTGTCGAAGCCCGACGGTAGGGTGAATTCGCCCGACAAATGATCCTCGTTGGCCGCCGTCGACCGCTTGTCCCAGAAGCGCGCCAGCTTGACCGCGGCCTCCGCATCGAGGGCGCCGAACCCCATCTCGCGGCTGAACAGCATGCCGCCGCCATTGATGTTGCCGGCGCCGTTGACCACCGATCCCGCAACGGTCGGGTTGGCCGTGATCGCCAGGATCTCCTGCACGTCGCGATAGCCGAGCTCGGGATTGGCCTCCAGCATCAGCGCCACCGCGCTGGACACCAGCGGCGCGGCGAATGACGTGCCAGACACGTAGGACGAGGCGTCCGAGCCCTGGTCGTTGCCCGTGGTGGTGACGAGGCCGACGCCCGGAGCCGAGATCAGCACATTGGTGCCGGGGCTGGAGAAGAAGGCGGACTGGCCGTCGATGTCATGCGCCCCGACGCTGATCACCTTGCGCGAGTTGGAGAAGTTGTGGAAGTTGGAATCGTCGCCGAAATTCTCGCCGCCGATCATCATCTTGCCGTTGCCGGCCGCCACCACCATCACCGTGCCGAGCCCGCCGCGACCCTGGGCGACGGTGCCGTCGATCGCGGCGGCGAAGGCGTCGAACTGACCGGTGGAGAAATTGTCGGCGAAGGCCGCCGTGAAGCCCCAGCTGTTGTTGGCGACATGGAAGCGCTGCTGGCTCGACAGCACCCCGACCAGCTCCGACATCGCGACATTGGAGCCGAAGCGCAGATAGGAGGCGCTGATCGCCGCATCCGGCGCGGCGCCGATCGTGCCGATCTCGTTGTCGATCGACCCGCCGATGACCCCGGCGACTTCCGTGCCGTGCGTCTGATCGGCGTCGTCCGGCCGCGCATCCCACTTCCCGACAGGATCGCGCGGATCGTATTGCAGCGTGCTCAGATAGCTCGGCGCCAGGTCGAGATGGGTGAAATTCACGCCCTCGTCGATGATGCCGACCCGGATTCCGCTGCCGGTGGCATAGCTCCACGCCGCCTCGAAATTGGCCGAGCCGCCGCCGTCGTGATTGAGGCTCCAGAACTGCGCCTGCGACAGCATCGGGTTCGAGAGGCCTTCGAATGACTGATGACCGATCTCGAACCGAAGCTGATCGACTTCGGCGTTGATGGTTTTGTTGTTCATCGCCGTCTTCCCTGTTGCTGCAGGGATAGACTTGATGTCTGAAATATCCGGTTAATCTGGAGGTTTTCGATTCAAATAAAGATATGATAAAAACTGGTAATATTAATCGGAGATTGATTGGTTAAGCAAAGTTTTGCTTGATAGGTAAAATCGGAATGAATCGAGG
>CAYYZC010000080.1:0-11025 GCA_964475605.1 uncultured Chelativorans sp. | reverse complement strand
CGAGATGGTTGATGGCCAGCAACGGCTTGTCCGCAGCCGCCGCGATCGCCTTGGCAGTCATCAGTCCGACGATCAATCCACCGACCAGGCCCGGCCCGGCCGTTGCGGCGACCGCGTCGACCGCGCCAAGGTCAAGCCCGGCGTCTTCCAGTGCGGCCTCGACGATGCCGTCCAGCGCCTCGACATGGGCGCGTGCGGCGATCTCCGGCACGACGCCGCCAAACGCCGCATGCTCGGCGATCTGCGACAGCACGACATTGGAGAGGATCCGCGGCCGACCGTCGTCGCCCGAGGCGACGACCGAAGCCGCCGTCTCGTCGCAACTCGTCTCGATGCCCAGGACCCGGATCAAATGCCGCAAACCTCGATGATTGCCCCTCGGGCCTTTCACCGATAGGACAGGCCGGAGCCAGTGGGGGTTATCACGGACCGCGAGCCATGCAAACTGTCTTGAGGATCGGAACGCGGGGTAGCCCGCTGGCGTTGGCGCAGGCGCACGAGGCCCGCGCCCGGCTGATGGCGGCGCACGGTATGCCCGAATCGGCCTTCGAGGTCGTCGCCATCACCACCAGCGGCGACCGCATCCAGGACCGGGCGCTGGCCGCCGCCGGCGGCAAGGGCCTGTTCACCAAGGAACTTGAGGAGGCGATGCTCGACCGCCGCATCGACATCGCCGTGCACTCCTCCAAGGATATGCCGACCGTGCTGCCGGATGGTCTGGAACTCTCCGCCTTCCTGCCACGCGAGGATGCGCGCGACGCCTTCATCGGTAAGGCGGCGGCGCGCATCGCAGACCTGGCGCCTGGCGCAAAGATCGGTTCGTCGTCGCTGCGCCGACAGGCGCTGATCCGCCGCATGCGTCCCGACATCGAGGTCGTGTTGTTCCGCGGCAATGTGCAGACCCGGCTGCGCAAGCTGGAGGAAGGCGTCGCCCACGGTACGATTCTGGCCCTGGCCGGCCTGAAACGTCTCGGCCTGGCCGATATCGCCACCGACATAATGCCGCTGGATGCCTTTCCGCCCGCGCCCGGCCAGGGCGCGATTTGCGTCGAAAGCCGCATGGGCGACGGTGAAACGGAACGGCTGCTGGCGGCGATTCACGACGCATCGACCGGTCAGGCGCTGGCCTGCGAACGTGCCTTCCTCGCCGTGCTCGACGGCTCCTGCCGCACGCCCATCGCCGGCTACGCGACAGTTTCGGATAGAAAGATTTTCTTCACCGGCCTGATAATCACGCCGGATGGCCGAACGGAACATGAGATTACAGCGTCGGGCCCCGCATCGGATGCGGCGCGCATCGGCGCCGAGGCCGGCGCGGAAATCCGCGCCAAGGCCGGCAAGGCGTTCTTTGAGGACTGGTTCTAGGTGCGCGTGCTGGTGACCCGGCCGGAGCCCGGCGCCGGCCGCACCGCCGCGAAGCTGCGTGAGATGGGCTTCGAGCCCATCGCGCTGCCGCTCTCCGAAACAAAGCCGCTTGGCATCGCGAGCGATATCGTGCCTGCCGTTGCGGCTGCGGTCGTCGTCACCAGCGCCAATGCGATCCGTCATGCACCGCCCGCCCTGATCGATCATGTCGCCCGTCTGCCTTGCCATGCTGTCGGCAGGCGGACTGCCGAAGCCGCCCGTGCCGCCGGCTTAGCGCAGGTACTGGAAGGACCGGGCGATGCGATCGGCCTCGCGGACGATATCAGCGAAAAACGTGACGGCGAGGTTCTGATCTACCTGTGCGGACGGGAGCGGTTTCCCGGCTTCGAGGAACGTCTGGCCGCAAGGCGCGTTCAGGTCCGCCCGATCGAAACCTATGAAACGGTCGCCATCGATTATTCCGACGACACCGTCCTCGCCCGCCTCAACGGCAAAGCGATCGATGCCATGCTGCTCTACTCGGCGAAGGCGGCAGAGGCTGCGCGAGGATTGACGGCGCGGCCGGCGCTTCAGCCGCTGTTAGGCCGCACGGAGGTCTATGTGCTGTCGGAGCGTATCGCAAAGGCTTTTGGTCCGCCTCCCATCCCGCCGGAAAATGGAATCCGCATCGCCTCGGCGCCGAACGAAGAGGCGCTGCTGGCCCTGTTGACTCGCCCCGGTTGAAGTCGCGTCATCACGCCGCCCCTTTTCACCGCTTGGTGGTGTGCTATTGCCTTATCGAACCATCCTTGCCGCGTGGCGGTCGAGACGAAGAGCGGAGCAAAGCATGGTCAAGACGCCAAAGACGCAGCATTCGAAATCCCGCCGCGAGCCGGTGACGATCGAGCTGGAGCCCGGCGAGGTTTCCCGCGTCACGGCCGGGCCCGAGCCCGCCAGGCAGCCCGAGTCCGCTACCGAGACGCCGAACCCCGAGGCGGAAGCCGAGCAGGCGGCGCATGCCTCGCAGCCGGACGCGACCGACGATGCCTCCGTCCAGAAAGAAATGCGCGCGCCGGACGCGGATTTCGAGCCTTGGGAGCATGACGAAGCGGCCAAGGCTGCGGCGGAGCACGAAAGCGGCACGACAAACGAGGCGAAGGAAGACGCCGCCGAAAAGCCGGCTTCGGAAACCGCTTCGCGCCGCGCCTACAGCTATGGTTTCGACGAAATGCCGCCAAAGCCAGAGAGCGCGGGCGACGTTGAGGATACGTCGGCGCAGCGGGATGCGGAGCCGAGCCCCGGCGACACTCCTTCGGGGCATGTCGAAAGAAAGCGCGGCGGGCTGGGTACCGTCGCTGCCGGACTGATCGGCGGCGTCATCGCGCTCGTCGGCGCCGGCTCGCTGCAATATGCCGGCCTGCTCGGCGCGCCGGGCGGCACGAACCCTTCGAACGATGTCGGCGGTCAGATCGCCGACCTTCAGGGTCAGATCACGGCGCTGAAGAATGCCGGCGATGGCGGCGTCGGCATGAAGATCGACAATCTTTCGGCGGCGCTCGAACAGGTGAAGGTGGATGTCGCGGCACTACAGAGCGCAAATACCCCCGGCGGCGACGATACCGCGCTTGCGGCACTGTCCGACAAGGTGGCCGAGATCGAGAAGACCGTCGCCTCGCTTGGTCAAGGCGGCAATGCCGCGCCGGTCGATCTCGGCCCGCTCAACGAAAAACTGGCAACCCTTGATGCGCTGGTGAAATCAACCGGCGACGCCTCGACCGTCCAGGAAGGCCGTCTCACGGCGCTCGAACAGTCGGTCTCGCAGCTTTCGGCCAGGGTGGACACGCAGGCCTCGCAGCCGAAGATCGCGCTCGCCATTGCCGCCTCTGCGCTGAAGGCCGCACTGGACCGCGGCGCGCCCTTCGCTGCAGAACTTGACACTTTTGCCGCGATCACGCCCGACGCACCGCAGATCGCCACGCTGCGCGCCTATGCCGAAAAAGGCGTACCGACACGCACCGAGATCGCGGGCGGGATGGATGCGGCGGCGAACGCCATGGTGGCGGCCGACCAACCGGTGGATGCGAACGCCGGCTTCTTCCAGCGGCTGCTTTCCAGCGCAGAATCGCTGGTCAAGGTCCGCCCGATCGGCGCGGTGGAAGGAAAGGGCGTGCCAGAAACCGTGGCGCGCATGGAGGTTGCGGTCAACCAGGGCGACTATGCCAAGGCGCTCGCCGAATACGACACGCTGCCGGACCCGGCGAAAGCCGTCGGTGCCGACTTCGCCGGCAAGCTGAAATCCCGCATCGAGGTCGAGACGCAGATCGACGCTCTGATCTCCGGCGCGATGAAGGCTTGAGGGCGACATGATCCGCATCCTGTTCTTCCTTCTCGTCGTCTTCACGCTCGGCCTCGGCTTCTCCTGGCTGGCGGACCGGCCGGGCGACATGGTCGTCACCTTTGCCGGCTATCAATACCAGGTAAGCCTGATGGTGGCCGCCGTCGCGGTCGTCGCCGTCGTGGCGGCGGTGATGATCGTCTGGTGGCTTTTGAAGTCGTTGTGGAACAGCCCCTATGCGATTGCCCGGCATTTTCGCGCGCGCCGGCGCGATCGCGGCTACCAGGCGCTGTCGACCGGCATGATCGCGGCCGGCGCCGGCGATGCGGCGCTCGCCCGCAAGAAGAGCAAGGAAGCCGCAAAGCTGATCAGCTCCGACCAGGAACCGCTGATCAACCTGCTCGACGCGCAGGCTTCGCTGCTGGAAGGCGACCACGAGGCGGCGCGGACGAAGTTCGAGGCCATGCTGGACGACCCCGAGATGCGACTGCTCGGCCTGCGCGGTCTTTACCTGGAAGCCGAAAGGCTCGGCGACCGCAATGCCGCGCGCCACTATGCCGGCCGCGCCGCGGCAGCCGCGCCGCAGCTTGCCTGGGCGGCGGACTCCACGATCGAGGAACTTGCCCAGCGCGGCGACTGGGATGCAGCGCTGAAACTGGTCGAGGCACAGAAGTCGACCAAACAGATCGAACGCGATGCGGCGGCCCGTCGCCGCGCCGTTCTGCTCACCGCCAAGGCCGAGGCGCTATCCGGTACCGATCCGGCCGCTTCGCGCACCGCAGCACTGGAAGCAAACCGCTTGGCGCCGGAATTCTCGCCCGCCGCGACCGCCGCCGCCAAGGCGCTGTTCGCCCAGAACGATGTGCGCAAGGGCTCGAAGATCCTGGAGGCGGCGTGGCGGGCCGAGCCGCATCCGGACGTGGCCGACCTTTATATCCACGCACGGCCCGGCGACGCCGTGCTCGACCGGCTGGCCCGCGCCCGCAAGCTGCAGGAGATGAAAAATAACCACGCCGAATCCTCCCTCGCGGTGGCGCGCGCCGCGCTCGACGCGCAGGACTATGCGCTGGCGCGTCGTGAGGCGGAGGCGGCGAACCGCATGGACCGCCGCGAAGGCGCCTATCTGCTGCTTGCCGACATCGAGGAGGCCGAAACCGGCGACGAGGGCAAGGTCCGCCAGTTGCTCGCCAGGGCGGTGCGCGCGCCGCGCGATCCCGCCTGGGTCGCCGACGGCGTGGTGTCGGAGCGCTGGCAGCCGCTCTCGCCGGTCACCGGCCGGCTCGACGCCTTCGAGTGGCGCGCGCCGATGGAGCGGGTCGGCCAACTGATCGAGGGCGCGGAAGAGGACGCCGCGAAAGTCCATCCCGCACTCGCGCTTCCGGAAAGGAAAACGGAAGCCGCCGAAGCGGCGAATGCCGTCCCGACCGAGCAGCCACCCGTGGCCAAGCCGGCCAACGAGCAGCCGGCAGAGTCGGTTGTCACGCCCGTGTCGTCTGAAACGCCGGCGCCTGTTGCCAACACGACCTCACCGGATATTCTGCCACCCAGGGTGGAGGAGCCGATCCGGTTGCCCGATGACCCTGGCGTCGAGCCGGAGGAGGACGAGGCGGAAAAGGCACCGCGCCGATTCCGGCTGTTCTGATGGCGGATTCCCCGAAACCGAAAGTAGGCCTGATGTTCGAACGCATGCTCTCGTTCTTGAAGGATCTTCCGGGCGGCTCGGATGAACGAACCCATGGCGAGGACGATCCGCGCGTTGCGGCGTCCGCCCTGCTCTACCACGTCATGAACGCCGACGGCGTGCGCCAGGATTCCGAATGGGAGCGCTTCAAGGCGGTGCTGGCGCAAACCTATTCCGTAACCGGCGCCGATCTCGATCGATTGGCACGGGCGGGCGAAAAGGCCGACAACGAGGCGATCGACCTCTACGCTTTCACCCGCGTGCTCAAGCGCCATCTCGATGCCGAAGGGCGCAAGGCTTTCATCTCGCTGATGTGGGACATCGTATATGCCGACGGCGAACTGCACGAACTGGAAGACAATGTCGTGTGGCGGGTCGCCGAACTGATCGGCGTCGAGCGGCGCGACCGCATCGAAGCCCGCCGCCGCGCCGCCGCGCACGTTCCGGGCGCAACCGGGTCCTCAGACGAAGAATAGCCGCATTACCTTCCGCCATGCCTGCGAACGCGAAGCCCAAGATCCTGGTCGTGCTGCATCAGGAGACGTCCAGCCCCGGCCGCGTCGGCCAGGTGCTGATCGAGGAGGGTTTCGATCTCGACATCCGGCGGCCGCCGCTCGGCGATACGCTGCCGCAGACGCTGGACGGCCACGCTGGCGCCGTCGTCTTCGGCGGCCCGATGAGCGCCAACGACCAGGACGAATTCGTCCGGCGCGAGACCGACTGGCTGGCCGTGCCCTTGAAGGAGAACCGCCCGTTCCTCGGCATCTGTCTCGGCGCCCAGATGCTGTGCAACCATCTCGGCGGCAAGGTCGAAGGCCATGGCGACGGGCTGGTGGAAATCGGCTGGTACCCGCTGAGGGCGACCGAAGAGGGCCGCAGGCTGATGCACTGGCCGGAGATGGTCTACCAGTGTCATCGCGCGGGTTTTTCCCCGCCGAAGGACTCGACGCTGCTGGCGACCGCCGAGACCTACCCGAACCAGGCCTTCCGTTATGGCGACAATGCCTGGGGGATCCAGTTCCATGCCGAACTGACCCGGGTGATGATGCAGCGCTGGGTGGTGCGCGGCGCGCATCGCTTCGAACTGCCCGGTGCCCAGCCCGGCCGCGACCATCTCGGCGGTCGGCTGATCTGGGACATGCACCTGAAGCGCTGGCTGGGCGAGTTCCTGGAGACGGTGTTCGGGAAGCTGGATACGGGAGTAAGGGAGTAAGGGAGTAAGGGAGTAAGGGAGTAAGGGAGCGCATATCCGAAGTCACTCGCGAAGCAACTCACCTCATCAATTCCCTTATTCCCCTACTCCCTACTCCCTACTCCCTCCCATCCAGCCTCCGCACCCTGCGCAGATGCGGGAACAGCACCGCCCACAGGCCGGCAACCGCCACCGCACCGACACCGCCGACCACCACCGCCGGCACGGTGCCGATGAGGGCCGCCATCGTGCCGGCGCGGAATTCGCCGACCTCGTTGGAAGCGCCGACGAACACCTGGTTGACGGCGTTGACGCGACCGCGCACAGCATCCGGCGTCCAGAGCTGGATCAGCGTCTCGCGCACATAGACGCTGATCATGTCGGCCGCGCCCATCAGCGCCAGCATGGCGATCGAAAGCCAGGGAATCACCGAGACGCCGAACACGACGGTCAGGACACCCCACAGCATCACGGCGATCAGCATAAGGACGCCGGCATGGTCGCGGATCGGATGCCCGGCCAGCCAGAGCGCCACGCCGATCGCGCCGATGCCGGGCGCCGAGCGCAGCATGCCAAGCCCCCAGGGACCGAGGACCAGGACGTCGCGCGCATAGACCGGCAGCAGCGCCGTCGCGCCGGAAAGAAGCACGGCGAACAGGTCGAGCGAGATGGCGCCGAGCACGATCTTCTCGCCCCAGATATAGCGGAAGCCGGCAAACAGCGTCTCCATGCTCGGCCGGTCGGTTTCGGTTCTTTGCGCCGGCTTCGGGATCATGAAGATGAGCAGCGTCGCGCCCAGCATGAACACCAGCGCCGTGCCGTAGGCCGCTTCCGCCGACAAGCCGTAGAGCAGGCCGCCGGCGACAGGCCCGACGATGGTCGCCGTCTGCCAGGCCGACGAATTCCAGGCGATGGCGTTGGCGAAATCCTCGGGCGGGACCAGATTGGCGACCAGCGAGGACGCCGCCGGGCCGAAGAAGGCGCGCGCGATGCCGAACACGCCAAGCACCAGGAAGATCGGCAGCGGGCCGGCAAGGCCATGCAGCGAAAGCAGAAGCAGCGCCAGCGCGCACAGCGCCTCAAGCAGGGTGGCGAGCCACATCACCAGCCGCCGGCCGAAGCGGTCCGCCATAACCCCGGTGACCAGCACCAGAAGCAGCGAGGGCAGGAACTGGACGATGCCGACCAGGCCGAGATCGAACGGGTCCCGGGTCAGGTCGTACATCTGCCAGCCGACCGCGACCGAGACGATCTGCGCGGCAAAGGTGATGAGGAACCGCGCCGCCCAATAGTTCAGGAACGGACGATGGCCGAAGGCGGCAAAGCGCTTCTCGGAAGAGTCGTCTTTTGTGGTCGTCATGCAATCTGCCCCGTGGCGATGGCGGCGATCGGCGGGGCACTTCCACCATGGGCGCTGGTCCGACCAGCGCAGCGTTTAGCGCAATTTTCTTGCCCGCGCGCGCAAAAAGCGAAGCCGGTGCGGGATTTTCACATGAAGCAGTAGCGCGCACGCGCGACACGGCGCGAATGCGCTATGGCGCCAGGAAAGACGGCTTGGCGGTTGCGCGCACCGGCTCGGGGCGGACATAACCCTCGCGCCTGATCCCGCCATGGTCCATCAGCCGGGCGATGACCGTGCGGCGCGCATGATAGGGCGTCAGCGTGTGGTCGGCATTGGGCAGGGATACCCGGGTCACGCCGCGTATGTCGTCCAGCCTCTCTCCGTCGGGCCCGAAGTGCCGGGCGATTTCCTCCAGGCTGAGATCACCCTCCGACGTGACCATGAGGACGCGCACGCCCTTGCCGCAAAGCTCGCGCATCCAGCGCTCCACCGGCCGCTGGCCGAGCAATGCGGACGGGTTCAGCATTGAGAGCGTCGACTTGGTCGCCTCAAGGCTGCGTCGAACGACGAGCTTGGCATAACGGGAGACGACCGACCGCCACGTCGCGGCGCGAACAGGGCCGGGCTCCTGCGGCGAGGTATCTTGTGGGGCGAAGGCGACCTTGGAGGTCTCGTAGGTCTTCCAGACCGCCAGCTCCAGCGCGTAGGAACGGTTCCAGGCGAAGCAGAGCGGATTGATCATCGTCAGCGTCCGCACGCGCTGGTCCGCGCGCGCCGAGTGGAAGGCCTGGAACGCACCCGAGCAGGTGCCGGCCAGGCCGACGGCGGGAAACCCTGCCTGTTCCATCCAGTCGATCGCGCGGGCCACGTCGCGGCGCGTGCCCGCGTCGTAGAGGAACAGCCGCCCGGGCTCGACATCCCCACTGAGGCCCAGCCCCGGCAGGTCGATGCGCAACGAGGTTACGCCTTCCGCGGCCAGGTCGCGCGCGGCTTCCACCGTGCCGCGCGCCCAGCCGACATGCGGCACGCCGCCGGCATTGAGGAAGATCACCGGCTCGGTTACCGCAACCCTGTCGCGGGGCCGGGTGAGAATGCCGCAAATCGCGGGCTCCGGTCCGATCACGACGGGCTCCTCCGTGTAATAAGGCCCCTCCAGAATCTGCCGGACGGCCGGCGAGGCAAGATCGTCTCTCGCGCCCACACCGGCATGGTCGGCCATCCAGGCGCCGCAGCGGTCGAGAACGACGTGCGGAATCCGGTTTGCCGTCGGATCGCACATCAGAAAGGGATAGTCGTCGAACTTGGCCATCGTGATATCCGCCGCACGGTCGCCTTGAACGTCTGCGGGTGAAAGCGGCTTACCATTGGTCAGCACCAGCATGGGCATGGCCGGCAGGCTCGCGACCGCCTGCCGCCAGTCGATCGCGGCAAGGTCGGCCAGCGTCTCGTGCGACAGCCGGAAGCCGGCGGCTTCGCGCCCCTCGGCAAAAGCGCCCTCGCCGCCAGAGCGGCTGGCCAGCGGCGCGTCGATCATGCGCGACATCGCGGTGATCTCGCGGACATAGGCCTTGCCGGAAGCTGGTGGCGCGAGCAGGGCGAGACCTGCGACGTCGTCGCGGCCGGCGGCCGCCAGCGGCGCCAGCAACGCGCCCAGCCGGAAGCCGACGAGGATGACATCGGTGACGCCGCAGTCATGCTTTAGCCGGTCGATCGCACCCGAAATGCTCGCCGCCCAGGCCGCCACCTGTCCGGGCGCGGAGTGGTCGCCGGCGGCATTGCCACAGCCGGGATAGTCGAACTGCAATGCCGGCAGGCCGGCTTCGGCGGCCCTGTCGGCAAGCAGCTTCAGGAAGCGGCGGCTACACAGATCCTCATGCCCGTGCGCGCCGGCAATGACGACGCCCCGGCGTCCCCTCGCTTCGTGGAGCCAGCCGATCGTGTCGGCAAAGACGATACCCTTCATGCCATGCTCCGGGCGGTTTCCCGCCTGATCTCGGTCCCGATTTCCGGGCCTTCCTGTTGTCGCGCTTCGTATGCCGCGTCGCGTTCGGCGTTCAGTGCCGTCACCGTGCCGGCGGGCATGGCCGTGGCGGGGCCATCAAGACGGATTTCCTTGTCCATACCGGGCATGAGGTGGAAATTGTTCTCCCACGGCACGAACAGGTCGTCACGGATGGAGACGTGATAGGCGGCGCGTCTGCAGGAAAGCTGCAGGCGCCAGCCATCGTCTCCACGCACCAGCCTCGCCGTCAGGCCGACATCGCGTGGCGTCGTCATCGCGCCGGGCAGGACATGGAAGGCCTCAGTGAGTACCTTGCCGTCGTCGCCTTCCAGCCGCGCCACCGTGACTTCGTGCCCGGCCGGGCCGAAGCGATAGGCGCAGGAAATGTCGAAGAAAGCGCCAAGCAGAGAGAAGGCCGGGAGCGTCAGGTCGCCCCGTGCGGGCAGGCTCACCTTTTGACGCGCGGCAACAACCGGTGTGGCGCCGTCGCGCAGGCAGGTGAGCGACAGCGTCGCCTCGATCGCCTTCGGCCCGTCATTGACGAGATGGACGCCGAGCCCGTTGACGCCTTCGTCGCTCAAGATCAGCCGCAACGGGGCAAATGCACGTTTTAGCGCATGCCACACCGATTTCGGCCGGCCGGTGGAATCGACGACACCCCAGCCGGCGCCGGGCCTGAGATCCTTCCAGAAGAACAGCAGCGCCCCAGCCGTCGGGGAAGCGGGACGGCGCCATTCGTCGATGGTGCGCTCCACCACTTCGGCGGTGACGGCGCGCGACAGATCGAGATAGCGCGCCGGATTTTCAGTGCGCAGCCGACGCGCATCGGCGGAAAACAGCATTTCGAAATAATGCTCGCGCACGTCCTCGAAATCCCACGAGGCTCCGGCATCGCGCGGCACGCCGGCCTTCCAGCGCGGATCGTGGACCGGCGGAACCGGCAGGTACGCATCGAGCGTCGCCTGTTCCGGCACGTTGGCGAAAGCCAGGCATTCGCTGGCGAAACGCACCTCGGCGCGGCGCGCATCCTCCAGCGGCCGGCAATAGGCGCCGACGCCGTAATAGTGCATCGGCCCGCCGGAGGCGGCGAAAGGCAGGCTGCCGCCGTGCGGCGTGGAAGGGACGAGCA
>CAYYZC010000079.1:0-11108 GCA_964475605.1 uncultured Chelativorans sp. | reverse complement strand
GGGGGTGCCTTCATGCAAGGTCATGTCTGGCCTTCTCTCGTTCCGCCGCGGCGAGTGCGGTCACCCGCAGCCAGGCCGAGGTCTCGCGCAGCGACTGGTCGACCGGCTTCTGCACGGTCAGGATCGCGTCGCCATGGACCATGTTGCGCGAGCCTTCCCAGGCCTTGACCCAGACGCAGGGCATATCCGGCTCGACCTCGCAGCCGCCATTGGCGCGCACGCCGCCGCAGGGCCCGTTGCGGAGCTGCTTGGGGCAGTTCATCGGGCACGACATGCCGGTCGACGACAGCACGCATTGGCCGCACATGCGGCAATCGAACATGAAGCCCTTGACGCGCTTCTCGACGAACTTCACCGGTCCTTCGACGCGGCCGTAGCCGATCGCCTTCCACAGCGGATGCAGCATCAGGAACAGATCGGCGAAGCGGGCGTAGAACCATTCGAGGAAGCGCGAATGGCGCACCGACCAGAGCCGCATGGTGAAGGAGCGCTGCACGCGGCGCTGCGGCGAGACGTCGGAGGGCTTGTAGTCGGTCCTCGGCGCCGTCTTGCGGACGATCGAGGCCTGCGTCACGCCCGCGCCGCCGGGTGGCGGCGGCGCCTCGCCCGGCGTTGCGGGCCCCTTGGCGGTGGTGGAGTTCGGCTGCGGTGCGGACATTTCTTCGCTCGCCCTTGCCCGGAGAACAGTGGTCAGGCCCTGCCGCCGGCCTTGGCCAGGGCGACGAGGCGGTCGCGATCATAGGCCGCGTCGAGCGCGGCGGCGGCCTTGTCGGCTTCCGCCTCGAGCTCGTCGCCGACGGCGACCGGATCGGCCTTGCGCCATTCGGCGAGATAGTCGTCGGTCTCGGCGGCACCGGAGCGCATCGCGGCCATGTCGATCGCCTCGGTGAAGCGCAGCGGCAGCTCGCGCTTGGCGTTCGTGCGGCCCTTGCGAACGATCACCTGGGCCGGGATGTCCCGCCAGTAGACGATGATGAGATCGGCCATTCCAACTCCTCGCCCGCGGGTCCTCGACGGTTTCGCCGAGCATTGCCGCAACGGGCCTGCGCCTGCTTGCTATCGGACGACGCGCGGGCATTCAAAAGCGACGCGCGGCGGAGGGTTGCGGTCAGAGGCCGAACATGCTGGCTGCGACCACGCTGACGGCGCCGAGGACGAAACCGACGACTACAATGGAGATCACGCCGACCACGAGGCCGATGGCGAGCAGGATGCCGTCGCGCTCCGACAGTGCCAGCGCGACGGTGGCGATCGAGAAGGCGGGCAGCCAGTTGCCCAGCGGGATCGGCAGGAACACGGCGATGGAGAGCACCAGCGCGATCGCTCCGATCAGCCGGTCGGCGCCATTGCGCGAGAACGGCCAGTAGCGCGGCTTGACCAGCCTTTCGAGCCTTCGCAGCATCGGGACGAGCCGGTCGACGGACTTGCGGAACCGCTCCGGCTGCACGGATTTGCGCAACAGCGATTGCGGCAGCCAGGCGGTGCGATAGCCGAGCACCATCTGGGACGAGACGAGGATCAGGGGCAGGGCGAAGAAGAAGGTCGAGCCGGGCGGCAGCGGCAGCAGGTTGAACGACGCGAAGACCACCAGAAGGGCTGCGAAACTGCGGTCGCCCATCGCGTCGCGAATGTCGGCGATCGAGACCGGGCCGGTCGCCCCGCGCGCGAGATCGGTGAATATCCGCGACAGGCGCCGCGGCGGTACGCCTCCCGTCCTGATCCGCATCCGCGCCGCCGCATACATGCCGGTCATATCGTTATTCATCTCCGTCCGGCCCACGCTCGACGCGGGTATCGACTCCATATGCTGGAATTGTGTCGCGCGGCAGTTAATCGTTGATGACAGGCAGCGCAAGAACTGCCCGCCGTCTCCGTGCGCAATGTGATCAGCACGGCGAATGGGGCGCCTTCAAGGCCGCCCCGGCGCCGCGGTGCGCGCGAGAGCCGGTTCGAGGTCGCCATAGCCGGTGCGCCGCTTCTCGTAGGCGAGGCCGAGCATCCTTGCGCAATCCTTGGCGACGGCCTCGAGCGCCGGGTCGTCGGTCTGCGCCAGATAGACCACCTTCTCGTAGTTGCCGAAGAAATCCTTGGCGAGCTCGGGATGCTTGTCGAGCATCAGCGGCCGTATGAAGAAGGCGTCGAAATGGCGGCACAGGAAATCGGTCATGTAGAAGGACATCATGTCCTTCTCCTCGACGGCGGCGAAGGCGTCCATGCCCTGGTAGAAGGCGAAGCAATGGGGCCCCGCCATGCGCTCCACGCCGTGCTTCTCGCAGACGCGGTCGAGCATGCCGCCGGTGCCGCAATCGCCATAGCCGACGAAGATGTGCCGGAAGCCCTCGGCGCGGGCCTTCTCGATCGCCGCGTCCATGGCCGGCGCGATCCTGGCCGGCCGATAGTGGAACTCGGCCGGAAGGCAGGTCAGTTCGAGATGGTCGAGGCCGAGCTTCTCCTTCACCGCCAGCACCTCGCGCGCGATCATCCCGCAGGCGATGACGAGAACCTTTTCGTATTCCGCGCGTTCAACTTTCGTCATGGCAACGGCCCGCGCCAGGGCGCGGCAACAGGCGGAGAAAGATCATGAATTCCACACTCGTTTCCCGGATCGCAATGCTCCTGCTCGTCGCAGGTATGGCGGCCGGCTGCGCCAATACCATACGCGGCGTCGGCCAGGATACCGCCAATGCGGTCGATGCGACGCAGTCGGCCGGCGAGAACGTCGCCAGGTCGGCCAACTAGGCCCACGACCCGGGACCCCTGAAGGCGACGTCCGCGCCTCAGGCGTGGACGTTGTGCTTGCGCTTCATGAAGTCCTTGGCCGTCTCGACGGCGACGGCGGCATCGCGGCAATAGGCGTCGGCACCGACCGCCCGGCCGAATTCCTCGTTCAGGGGGGCGCCGCCGACCAGCACGATATAGTCGTCGCGCATGCCCTTTTCCTTCAGCGTGTCGATCACGACCTTCATATAGGGCATGGTCGTGGTCAGCAGCGCCGACATGCCGACGATGTCGGGCTGGTGCTCCTCGATCGCGGCGAGATAGTTCTCGACCGGATTGTTGATGCCGAGATCGATCACGTCGAAGCCGGCACCTTCCATCATCATGCCGACCAGGTTCTTGCCGATGTCGTGGATGTCCCCCTTGACGGTGCCGATGATCATCTTGCCCTGCTTGGGCGCGCCGGTCTCGGCGAGCAGCGGGCGCAGGATGAACATGCCGGCCTTCATGGCGTTGGCCGAGAGAAGCACCTCGGGCACGAACAGGATGCCGTCGCGGAAATCCTCGCCGACGATCCTCATGCCTTCGACCAGCGCCTCGGTCAGGACCCGATAGGGCATCCAGCCGCGGTCGAGCAGGATATGCGTGCCTTCCTCGATCTCCTCCTTGAGACCGTCATAGAGGTCGTCATGCATCTGCTGAACGAGTTCGTCGTCGGAGAGTTCGGAAAGGATGATCTCGTCGTCGGACATTCCAAGCTCCTGAAAAAAAGCACGCGGCACGGTGCGTCCGCAACTTCATGCCCATTCATAGGCCGCTCAAGCGCCCGTTCCTTAGCTGATTTGCGACGCGGTGCAAGATGAAAGCGACTGCACGGGAACCTGCACAATCCCTTGTCGATTTTGCGACACCGGCTGGCGCTTGCGAACCGTTTCGCCAAGGGCGCATGGCTACGATCCGGAACTGGACGGCGGCCCGCGGGGTCGCCTGCGACATATCGAGGAACGGCAGGATGGAAGACAATCTGGCGGTCGCGGAAGACAAGGGCGGCGCGCGGCGCGGGCGCGGCGAGCGTGGCGGTGCGGCGGCGCGCCGGGCGGCGCGATCCGGCGGCGGTCCCGGCACCCAGCAGACCTTCATCAAACGCGCGATCAAAGTCTACGAGGTTCTCGACGAGGAAGGCCTGGCGCTGATCGAGGCCAATGCCGACACGGTGCTGGAAGAGATCGGCATCGAGTTCCGCGACGATGCGGAGGCGCTCGCGCTGTGGAAGGAAGCGGGTGCGGAGGTGAAGGGCGAGCGCGTCCACTTCCCCAAGGGGCTCTGCCGCGCGCTGCTCAGGACCGCGCCTTCCGTCTTCACCCAGCATGCCCGCAATCCGGAGCGCTCCGTGCAGATCGGCGGCGACGCGACCGTCTTCGCGCCGGTCTACGGCCCGCCCTTCGTGCGCGACCTCGACGGCAACCGCCGCTATGCGACGATCGAGGATTTCCGCAATTTCGTGCGCCTCGCCTATATGGCGCCGTCGATGCACCATTCCGGCGGCACAGTGTGCGAGCCGGTCGACGTGCCGGTCAACAAGCGCCATCTCGACATGGTGCATGCGCATATGACGCTGTCGGACAAGCCGTTCATGGGCTCCGTCACCGCGCCGGAGCGCGCCGAGGACACGGTGGCGATGGCCAGGATCCTGTTCGGCGACAAGTTCGTCGAGGAGAACACGGTCGTCATCAACCTCATCAACGCCAATTCGCCGATGGTCTTCGACGAGACCATGCTGGGCGCAGCCAAGGTCTATGCCCGCGCCAACCAGGCGACGATCGTCACGCCCTTCATCCTCGCCGGCGCGATGAGCCCGGTGACGGTCGCTGGCACGCTGACGCAGGTACTGGCCGAAGTGCTGGCGGGAGCGGCCTTCACGCAGCTCGTGCGGCCCGGCGCGCCGGTGCTCTTCGGCACCTTCGCCTCGTCGATCTCGATGCAGTCGGGCGCGCCGACCTTCGGCACGCCGGAGCCGTCACTGGTCTCCTACGGTGCGGCACAGCTCGCCAGGCGGCTCGGCCTGCCGTTCCGCACCGGCGGCTCGCTCTGCGCCTCCAAGATCCCGGATGCGCAGGCGGCCTATGAGAGCGCCAACACGCTCAACTCGACGCTGCTCGCCGGCACCAATTTCGTGCTCCATGCGGCCTGCTGGATGGAGGGCGGGCTCTCCTCCTGCTACGAGAAATTCATGATGGATGCCGACCAGCTCGGCATGGCGCAGAAATTCGCCGCCGGCGTCGACCTGAGCGAGAACGGCCAGGCGATGGACGCGATCCGCGAGGTCGGGCCCGGCAGCCACTATCTCGGCTGCACCCATACGCAGGCGAATTTCCAGACCGCCTTCTACCGCTCGGCCGTCGCCGACAACAATTCCTTCGAGCAATGGCAGGCGGAGGGCGCCAGGACGGCGCCGCAGCGCGCGAACGATCTGGCGCGGCGCTGGCTGGAGAGCTACGAGGCGCCGGCGCTCGATCCCGGCATCGCCGATGGCCTGCGGGACTTCGTTGCCCGGCGCAAGGAATCGATGCCCGACGCATTCACTTGAAAAGAGCCCGTTTCAGGCCGGGCTAAAGTGGCCGAAATCATCCACAGGGAGGTCTGGCGCTCCGCGATGCGTGGGTAGCGCCGAACCCGCTCCCACAGCCGATTGCAATCCGTCCCCGCACCTGATTGGTAGAGGATCCATGATCACTATCAGCGAGGCTGCCGGACCATGACGAAACGCGACATCGAGATCGAGACCGAAGACGGCTCATGCCCGGCCGGCCTGTTCACCCCATCGGGCAAGGCACGGGGCTCGGTGCTGTTCTTCATGGATGCGTTCGGGCCGCGCCCCGGGCTCGACGAGATGGCGGAGCGCCTTGCCGGCGAAGGCTTCGTGGTGCTCGTCCCCGACCTCTTCTATCGCCACGGCGCTTACGGCCCGTTCGACGCCAGAAACACCTTCAAGGACCCGGAGAAGGGGCCGCGACTGCGTGCCATCATGGGTGCGACGAGCCAGGCCATGACCGTCGCCGACACGCCTTCCTTCCTCGATGCGCTCGAGGCCGAGAACCCCGGCGGCAAGGTCGGCGTGGTCGGCTACTGCATGGGCGGCGCGCGGGCGCTCAACGCGGCGGCTGCCTGCGCGGACCGGATCGCGGCCGCTGCCAGCTTCCATGGCGGCAATCTTGCAAGCGACGCCGAGGACAGCCCCCACCGCAGGGCGGCCGAGATCAAGGCGCGCGTCTATGTCGGCGTGTCGGGCGTCGACCGCAGCTTTCCGCCCGAGCAGTCGGCGCGGCTGGCGCAGGCGCTGCGCGAGGCGGAGGTCGACCATATCGTGGAGAACTATGTCGGCATGGCCCATGGCTGGGCGGTGCCCGACCATAGCGTCTTCGACGCTGCCGGGGCGGAGCGGCACTGGAAGCGCCTGCTCACCCTCTTCGACGAAGCGCTGGCATCGTGAGATGGCGACCCGGTCGAGATCGGGCACCGAGCGTATCGTCGGTGCATGGCTGGCCGGGAGCGGCCTGATCCTGCGCGGCGGGTTCGACTTCGACGCGGGCGAGGCGGCGCCGACGGTTAGCGCAGGCATCCGGGCGCGATCGGTGCTGCTGGTCGGCAATGCCGGTTCGGGCTACTGGCAGCATTTCGCTGCCTGGCGAGCGGCGTTGCCAAACCCTGTCGAGCATCCGCTCGATCGCTGGTCGAGAGAGGTGATCGGCGATATCGCCAGGAGGGTCGGCGGCCATCTCATCATGCCCAACGACCGGCCGTTCCAGCCCTTCCAGCAATGGGCGATGCGCGCGGAAGGATTGCGGCCGTCGCCGCTCGGCATCCTGATCCACCCGGTCTACGGGCTGTGGCACGCCTATCGCGGCGCGATCGCGTTCGAGGAACCGCTGGGTGCGGCGGCGGGCGCCGGCCCGCTTCAGAAACAGATTCATCCCTGCGATCCATGTGACGGAAAACCCTGCCTTTCCGCCTGTCCTGCAGGAGCCGTAGACGGCCGATCCTTCGACCATCGGTCCTGTCTCGGGCATTTGCGGTCGGGCGAGGGCGGTGCGTGCATATCGGGCGGCTGCCTGGCGCGCAATGCCTGCCCGCAGGGTCTCGCCTACCGCTACCATCCGGAGGCGCAGGCCTTCCACCAGGCTGCGTTCGCAGGCTGAGCGTCAATCAGGCGGCGATGCTTTCCACCCGGTTGCGGCCCTTGTTCTTCGCCGCATAGAGGCCGGCATCGGCGGTCTGCATGAGCCCGTCGAAATCGTCGGCACGGTCGCTGTGGCAGATGCCGGCGCTGATCGTGATGCGGAACACCTTTTCACTGCTGCAGATCGGCGTGGCGCGCACGTCGCGCCGGATGCGGTCGACGACGTCGCGCGCGTCGCGGCTCGAGCGGTCCTCGAGCACGATCGCGAATTCCTCGCCGCCGATGCGGGCCAGGAAATCGCCGCTGCCCAGGCCGCGCTTCAGCACGCGCGCGCAGGAGCGGAGCGCCTCGTCGCCCGCGGCATGGCCGTAGCGATCGTTGACCTGCTTGAAATGATCGATGTCGAGCAGCACCAGCGCGAAGGGCCGGCCGGCGCGGCAGCGCAGGCGGCCATGTAGGGCGGCCTCGAAGGCGCGGCGATTGAGGAGGCCGGTGAGCGCGTCATGGCTGGCGGCATGCGCCAGCCGCGCATTGGCGCGTTCATAGGCGAGCGACAGAGCGAAGGCGCCGCTTGCGGCGGTGTGGAAGACGGCGACGACGAGATGGACCACCAGCGCCATGTCCTGGGGCATGTGCATCGGCATGCCCCCGCCTTCCAGGAAGCCCTGGCCGACGCGGACGCCGAACGACACGCCGATGACGCCATAGGCGACGACCAGCCCGTAGCGGGAGGGGAGGCCGTCGGCGCGGTCGCGCCAGAACTCATAGGCGGTCGCGAAGGAAAGGCAGGCGAGGATGATGTTGGCGGAGGTGAAGGCCGGCGCGTAGGAGACGCCGATCCATGGCATCACGGTTGCAATCAGCACGACCAGCGGCGTCCAGACGATATAGGCTGGCGCATCGCGGCCGCTGAACTCGCGTGCCGCCCGCCAGCGCAGCGCGAGGCCGAGCACCAGCAGCCCGTTCGGCAAGGTGCCGAGGAGGGCCGGCGGCAAATGGCGCTCGAAGATGCAGGCGGCAAGGGCGGCGCCGAGCACGAGATTGGCCAGCACCCACGATTCCCAGTAAGGCTCGTCGCGCCGTTTCCAGCCGGCCAGCGCAAGGGCAGCACCCAGCACCAGCAGGATGATCATATTGGCCGCGAACAGCAGCGTGATCGTCAGTGTCGCCTCCCCCGAAACCGGCCGTGAAGAAAGGCCGTTCCCCAAGGAGAGCACGACGATGCTACCATCGCGTTAGGTGTCGTGGTTTGCATTCGGTTAAGACGGAACAAAAAATCTCCCGATCCGACCCAAGGAATCGGCTCTTTCCTTCGTCACAGAGGCGATGACAGCGATGACGGCGGAGAAGGATGTCAGCGACGGAGCGCTTGCGGCGAGGGCCGCGGCGGGCGACCGCGCATCGTTCTCCGCCCTGGTCGGGCGCCATTACGACTTCGTCTTCCGTCTCGCCTATCGGCTGACCGGCAGGCGCGAAGACGCCGAGGACGTGGCGCAGGACGTCTGCATGCGGCTTGGCTCGGCGATCAGGGGCTACCGCGGCGGCGGCAAGTTCACGACCTGGCTCTACGCGCTGACGCTCAACGCCGTGCGCGACGCGGCGCGCAAGGGCGCGCGCGAGGCCGGCAAGGCGCGCGCATTCGGCGTGCAGGCGCTGATCGACGCCGAGGCGGCGCCGGAGCCGGAGACGCGGGCCGACGCGCTGTGGGAGGCGGTGCGGCTGCTGCCGCCCAGGCAGCGCGATGCGGTGACGCTGGTCTATGGCGAGGGGCTGAGCCATGACGAGGCGGCCGACATACTGGCCTGTAGCGCGGCGACCGTCTCCTGGCATGTGCACGAAGCGAGAAAACGGCTGAAGCAGATCATGTCGGCCGGGGAAGTCTGAGCGATGAACAGCGACGAGTTCGATCTCGAGACCCTGCGCGGAGGCAAGGTGCCGGCGCCGGACCCGCAGGCGCGCCGCGACGCGATGGATGCGGCGATGCACGCCTTCGACGAGGCCGCGGAAAAAAATCGCGCTGGCGCCCAAGGTTCTGCCGCCGGCAATCGTCTCACCGACAGAGCGATCGAGCTTTGGAGGGAGATCATGCAGAAGAAACTCGTGGCGGCTCCGGCACTGGCCGGCCTCGCGGCGCTGCCGATCGCCGGCTATGTGGGCTGGCAGTTCATCAATGACTGGCAGGCGCCGGCCGGGCTGGGCGCCGTGCTCACCGAGACGAGGGCGCCGGCGCGCCTGCCGGTGGAGCAGGAGGCGGTCGAGCGCGGCGTCTCCGACATGCTCGCCCCGCAGGCGGCCATGCCGCCGCCCGTTGCCGTGGCGCCGATAGCCGGCGCTGCCCGCGACATGTCGGCCGGCAACGCCAAGATGGTGGCGCCCGCCCCGGAGCGCTATCCGCCCGTGGCGCAGGAAAACCGCGACCGGTTCGAGAATTTCGACACGAATCCGATCCGCGCGGTGCTCGATGATCCGGTCTCTACCTTCTCGATCGACGTCGACACGGCTTCCTACGCCTTCGCGCGACGGGCGCTGAAGAGCGGGTCCATGCCAGATCCCGACAGCGTGCGGGTCGAGGAGATGATCAACTATTTCCCCTATGACTGGCCGGCGCCGCAGAGCGCCGGGACACCGTTCGAGACCACCATCACCGTGACGCCGACGCCGTGGAACGAGCACACGCAGCTCATGCATATCGGAATCAAGGGCTATGAGGTCGAGGGTGCCCAGCGGCCGCGCGCCAATCTCGTCTTCCTGATCGACAGTTCCGGCTCGATGGAGGCGGAGGACAAGCTGCCGCTGCTCAAGAACTCGTTCCGGCTGCTGCTCGACGGGCTGGACCCGCAGGACACGGTCTCGATCGTCACCTATGCCGGCGATGCCGGTACGGTTCTGGAACCGACTCCGGCTTCGGAGCGCGGCGAGATCCTGTCGGCGATCGACGGGCTTGCGGCCGGCGGCCGCACCGCCGGCGAGGCCGGCATCGAGCAGGCCTATCGCCTGGCGGAGGAGAGCTTCATCGAGGGCGGGATCAACCGCGTCATCCTGGCGACGGACGGCGACTTCAATATCGGCGCGACCAGCGACGAGGACCTGAAGCGGCTGGTCGAAAAGAAGCGCGAAAGCGGCGTCTTCCTCTCCGTGCTCGGCTTCGGGCGCGGCAATCTCAACGACCGGCTCATGCAGACCCTGGCGCAGAACGGCAACGGCACGGCAAGCTATATCGATACGCTGGCGGAGGCGGAGAAGGTGCTGAGCGAGGAGGCGTCCTCGACGCTCTTCCCGATCGCCAAGGACGTCAAGATCCAGGTCGAGTTCAACCCGCAGAAGATCTCGGAATACCGGCTGATCGGCTACGAGACGCGGGCGCTGGCCCGCGAGGACTTCAACAACGACCGCGTCGATGCGGGCGAGATCGGCTCCGGGCATACGGTGACGGCGATCTACGAGATCACGCCCGAGGGCAGCCCGGCCGAGATGATCGACGATCTGCGCTACGGCGCGCCGGCCGCGGACGGCGATGGCGCCGACGCGGACGAATATGCCTTCGTCAAGATCCGCTACAAGGCGCCCGACGCCGAGGAAAGCCGGCTGATCACGACGCCGGTGACGGAGGCCGACCGCGTCGCCTCGCTGGCGGCGGCAGGCGACGACGTGCGCTTCTCGATCGCCGTCGCTGGCTTCGGCCAGAAGCTGCGCGGCGCCGATGCGGTCGCGGGCATGGACTACGGGGAGATCATGGAGATCGCCACCTCCGCGCGCGGGGCCGACCCGTTCGGCTATCGTGCTGAGTTCCTGTCGCTGGTGCGCCTGGCCTCGGCGCTCGACAGGTAGGAGATGGCGGTACCGGGGGCGCGGCCGCGGTCTGGGATCGCGTGGCAAGCGGCCTGCCGTCGGGTGGGCGGGTGAGGCAGGCCGGCAGGGCAACGTCCCTGCCGGCCTTTTTTCGGCTACGCCCGCATGCGGCGGCGCTCGCGGCGCGGTGTGGCATCCGACTGGCCGCTCTCGCTCGCCTGCTTGTTGCGCAGCGGGCCGATGCGCGCGACGATCTCGTCGACGCTCGGGCGCGGGCCGCGGGAATGCGCATCGAGCGCCTGGCGCATCGCCTTCAGATGCGCGAAGGAGGTGCCGCAGCAGCCGCCGATGATGCGGGCGCCGCCGTCGACGGCAAGCCGCACATAGTCGGCCATCAGCTCCGGCGTTCCCGAATAATGGATCT
>CAYYZC010000078.1:9184-11163 GCA_964475605.1 uncultured Chelativorans sp. | reverse complement strand
GAGGAGCGCCGCATCGCCTATGTCGGCCTGACGCGGGCGAAGAAGAACCTCCATGTCTGGTTCACCTCCAACCGGCGCATCCACGGCCTGTGGCAGTCGACGATCCCCTCGCGCTTCCTCGACGAGCTGCCGGAGGCGCATGTCGAGGTCGCCGGGACGGGAACGGATTACGGCGGCTATGGGATGGGCTCGGGCTTCCGCGACATGCCGGGCCGCCGCAACCCTTACGGCGAATCGCGCTTCGACAATGTCGGCTCCGGCAGCTTCTCCAACACCTATGCCACGCCCGGCTGGCAGCGGGCGCAGAAGAACCGCACCGAGGCCACGGACCGCAACTGGGGCACCCGCTCCGGCCATGCGGTCGAGCGCATCGGCTATGGCGAGGCCGATTCCGGCTATGGTGCCGGCCGCGGCTCGGTGAAGGGCCGCGTCATCGAGGGCCAGCTGGTCGCCAAATCGGTCTCCGACGCCTCCTCCCCCTTCAATGTCGGCGACCGCGTCTTCCATCAGAAGTTCGGCAACGGCAATGTCTCGGCGGTCGAAGGCAACAAGCTGACCATCGATTTCGACAAGGCCGGCCAGAAGCGGGTGCTCGACGGTTTCGTCACCGGCGTCTGACAGGGCTTTTTCTCGCATATGGCGCGTATGCCAGCTCCCAACGCCGTCATCCTCGGGCTTGTTGTAAAGCCCGAGGATGACGACCCCGCGAGGTCATATGCCCTGCCTCAGGGGGAGATCACCCTCAATCCGGAACACTGCCGTGCCGGCCTCGTTAGGCGGAGACAACCCAAGGAGGCCGACAAGATGCATTCCAGGACCACCGAAGAGTTCCTCGACGATCTCGCCGATTTCGACGACGCCATGCTGGTGACGCGGGACGGCGCTTTCCTGCGCTCGCGGCCCATGGCCGTCTATGTCGACACGCCGGACCGGACGATCCGTTTCCTGACCTCGGTCCGCACCCACAAGGTCGACGAGGTCGAGCGCAACCCCGACGCCAATGTCGTCTTCACCGACGACGACAACTGGATCTCGGTCTCCGGCCCCATCCGGGTATCGCGCGACCGGGGCGATATCGACGCGATCTGGTCGTCGACCGCCGAGGCCTGGCTGAAGGACGGCAAGGCGGAGGCGATCGTGCTCATCCTGGAGCCGCAGATCGCCGAATACTGGGACCGTTCCGACAATGTGCTCAAGACCGGCTGGGAGATGGTGAAGGGCACCTTGAGCGACAGTCCCCCGGATATCGGCGACAACCGGAAGCTGTCGTTCTAAGCCAGCGCTGCAACCAGATAATTGCATAGGTTGCATTCGGGTTGAATCAACTTATGGTAGAATTCCGATAGGGTTCACCTCGCGGGCAATGGTGCCCGCAGCTTCCGCTCCAGAGCGGTTTACCTCCGGCCCCTTCCGCCACCCCACCCCCGGCGGAAGGGGTTTTCCGGAGGAGCATCGGGAGGTCCGGCCCTGCTGCTTCTGCGCGCCTTGCTGATCGCGGTCCCGATCTGCCTCACGGCAGGCACCGGAGAGGCCCAAGAAGAGGCGGCGAAGGCTGCTGCGCCGACCTTCACCTACACGCTGGAACGCCACCACACCTCCAACGCCCTCGACGAGTCGCTGGCGCTGGACGACTGGTATTCGGTGCTGCGCGGGACGCTGCACCGCGAGGTGACCCATGAGCTCGGTGCGACGAAATTCGAGGCGAGCGCCGAAGCGGTCCGCTTCGACCGCCATCACATCGAGAACGACACCACGGTCGCGCTGGCGACCGAGACCACGGTCAGGCCCGGTCCCGCGACGGAGCTTCGCGGGACGCTTTCCTTCCGTCATGCCGACGATGGCGACGATATCCCGATCGGCCCGCTCTATCTCGGCACCAGAACCAGGGTGAACGTGGTCGCGGCCGGGCTCCAGCTCGGCGCCCGGCTCGATCCCGCCACCACTTTCGTGGCAGAGCTTGCCGGCGAGCGCGAGATGGC
>CAYYZC010000078.1:5419-9084 GCA_964475605.1 uncultured Chelativorans sp. | reverse complement strand
GGCTCGATCCCGCCACCACTTTCGTGGCAGAGCTTGCCGGCGAGCGCGAGATGGCCGGCGACACGCATTTCCAGGAGGACCTGCTGCGGCCGGCCCGGCTCGAACCCGATCGCGACCGGCTGCGCCTTGCCGCCGGCCTCACCCGCGCCGTCGGCCCGTTCGCCCTCGGCGCCTCGGGCGCCGTCGCCCTGCTCCGGGCGAAGGCTCCGGCGGCCAATCCGCTCGCCGCCTTCTCGTCGACCATCTTCGGCGCCCGCGCCCGGGCAAGCTGGACGGGCGAGGACGGCACCGTGCTTGCCGCCGCATTCGGGATCGAGCATCTCTCCGGCGGCCGCGGCCTGCCGGATGCCACGCGCCCGGCCTACGAGCTTGCATTCCTGCGCCCGCTGCCCTTCCGCGCCTCGCTCAAGGGCAGCATCGAGGCGGCGTTCGAGACGCGCGACACCGACGACCCGCTCGCCTCCTTCATGCGTCGCGCAGAGATAGAGCTCGGCGTGCCGCTCCATGAGAGGCTGACGCTGGGGCTCGGCCTTTTCGACGAGATGAAGGACAATCTCGTCCTCGGCTATCGCGACCTGTCGCGCGGCGCCTTCGCCAGCCTCGAATGGAAGGCGAACGGCCACGCAGCGCTCTATCTGCGCATCGATGCGATCCGCCGTCGCGCCACCCCGATCGACATGCGCCGCGAGATTGTCGATGCGCATTTCGGCGTGCGGATGAATTTGTGACGAGAGAAAGGGCGGGAGAGATTTCCTCTCCCACCCTCGTGGTCGTGCCGGATGGCCTCAGCGACGGTGCCTGCGGCCGCGCTTGCCGTCCTTCTGCGTCTTGACGATGCTGTGGAGCAGCCCGGTCCCGGTGCCCAGGACGCCGATGCCGGTGTTGTTGCCCGACAGGATCGAGTTGCCGGACAGGATCGGCGAGCCATTGAGGATGCCGAGGCCGTTCAGGGCGGCGATGTTGCCGAGATCGATCGACGGCGAGACGTTGAGCAGGCCGCCATAATGCGACTTGCTGCTCCAGCTCGATTTGCCGCCCCAGCCTCCGGCCTGTGCGGACATGGGCAGGAAGGCGAAGACGGTTGCCGTAGCGGCTGCGATTGCCAGCTTGTACATGAGACACTTCCTCTCTTGGTGAAGTGCCTCCGCTCCTCAAGGTTTATCTCCATCTTTAAGGAAACATAAACGATCGGAGACTGCAATGTAGCTATGAAATAACCGGAGATTAACTTTAATCCATAATATTTGAATTAAATACTATTTATCCGGCGCCCGGGCTTCCCACTTGTCGAGAAAGGCCTCTATGCCGAGCACTTGCATATCCGGCACCGCCTCGGCGAGGCGCTCTTCCGGCCAGTCCCACCAGGCGAGCGACAGGATGCGCTCGCAGACCGCCTCGTCGAAGCGTCGCCGCAGCGGCCGCGCCGGCGCCCCGGCGACGATCTCGAACGGGCCGACATCGCTGGTGACGACGGCATTGGCCCCGACCGCGGCGCCGTGGCCGATCGTGATCCCCGGCAGGATGACGGCGCCATGGCCGATCCACACATCGTTGCCGATGACGACCTTCTTCGCCCGCCGCGCCTCGCGGAACTGCCGGTCGACCCCCAGGAACTTGAAATACTCGTTCGGACGGTAGCTGATCTTGTGCGTGGTGAGCCGCTCGATCGGATGCTCCAGCGCGTTCAGCCGCACATTGGCCGCGATCGAGCAGAACTTGCCGATCTCCGCATAGATCGCCTCGCCATGGCGCTCGAAATAGGAGAAGTCGCCCACCGTCACCTCGCGCAGGATGACGCGCTCGCCGATGCTGACATGCCGTCCGAGCCGGCACTGCTTGAGCTGTGCGGTCGAATGGATGCGCGGCTGCGGATCGTGGGCGGGAAAGCGGGTCATGTCCTGCCATAAAGCCGCAGGCGCGGCGCTTCAATCGTCAACGCTGCCGCGGCGACAAGATGACGTCTTCCGCTCGCGCCCGCGAAGGACTATCTAATCCGCATGGCTCCACGCACCAGAAACCTGATGCGCCCGACGATGATCGCGCTTGCCGCGCTGCTGCTTGCGGCCGCCACCGGCGTTGCCTTCGCGTCATGGCTGGAGCATTCGCCGGGCATCTTCATGGCGATGGTCGAATCCGGGCTTGCCTGGTGCTTCTGAGGCTCTCTTCCACGCAAAGGTCACATCCGACATGATGCGCGCTGTCCTGATCGGCATACTCGTCCTCATGGCCGCCGGCGTCGGCTGGCTGACCTTCGACTGGTACCGCGCCGGCGACGCGACCCGCAGCTTCGGCGCACCGTTCGAGCTCGTCGACCACAATGGAGAGCCGATCACGCAGGCCGCCTTCCAGGGCGCGCCGACCGCCCTCTTCTTCGGCTTCACCCATTGCCCCGAGGTCTGCCCGACGACGCTGTTCGAGCTCGACACCTGGCTCGACCAGCTCGGCGACGAGGCAAGCGGGATCCGGACCTATTTCGTCAGCATCGACCCCGACCGCGACACGCCCGAGGTGATGCGCAACTACGTCACCAATGTCTCCGACCGGATCACCGGCGTCACCGGCGACCCCGACAAGGTCGCGGCGATGGCGAAATCCTACGGCATCTTCGTGCGCAAGGTGCCGCTCGGCGACGGCGACTATACGATGGACCACACCGCCTCGATCCTGCTCCTCGACAAGACCGGCGATTTCGCCGGCACCATCGCCTATGGCGAGAACCCCGAACATGCCAAGGCCAAGCTTCTCCGCCTCGCCGACGGCGCCTAGGGCCTGGATCATGATCCCGGAAAGCGGGACCAGGTTTTCGGGAAAGATCATGATCAGAAAAGAGCATTGACCCAGTCGCGCCTCCATTTCAGGCTTCCGCGCATCCGATCGGCCGCCGCCTTCGCCGCGCTCGAAGCGGCCTTCGAGGATGACGGCTTTCCGCTCTCCGTCTTCGAGATCGACGGGTCGGAGGCGCTGGACGAGATCTCCGTCTATGTCGGCGACGGCGACGGGCCGCAGGCGACGGAACGGCGCATCCGCGCCGCGCTGGGAGACCTGCCGGCCGGGGCGGTCGAGACGGAGCATCTGCCCGATATCGACTGGGTCGCGAAGACGCTCGAAGGGCTGAAGCCGGTCCGCGCCGGGCGCTTCCTGGTCCATGGCTCGCATGATCGCGACCGACGACGCCCGGCCGATCTCGTGATCGAGATCGAGGCGGGGCTCGCCTTCGGCACCGGCCATCACGGCACCACCGCCGGCTGCCTCGAGATGATCGACAAGGTCGTACGCAGCGAGGCGCCGCGCAACGCGCTCGACCTCGGAACGGGAAGCGCGGTGCTGGCGATCGGCCTTGCCAAGCTCGCCCGCATCCCCGTGCTTGCGACCGACATCGATCCCGTAGCCACCCGGGTCGCGGCGGGAAACGTCCGGCTCAACGGCGTCGCCTCGCTGGTGAGGACGGCCACGGCCGCCGGCTTCCACAGCGCCCTGTTCGGGCGGCACCGGCCGTTCGATCTGATCGTCGCCAACATATTGGCGCGGCCGCTGATGCGTCTTGCGCCCGACATGGCCCGTCATCTGTCGCCGGGCGGCTCGCTGATCCTGTCGGGCATCCTCGACCACCAGCGCAATGCTGTGCTCGCCGCCTATGTCGGCCAGCATTTCCGCCATATCGCGAC
>CAYYZC010000078.1:0-5319 GCA_964475605.1 uncultured Chelativorans sp. | reverse complement strand
GGCCGCCCGGCGCTATTGCGCCTCGTCTCCCCGGCCGCTACCGTCCCGCCTTCCAACGGATATCCGAGATCGCGCATTCCCATGTTCCAATCCTTCGAGGCACGGACCGATCCGTCGCAGGGGGCGGCGCGTGTCGCGGCGCTGCGCGCCCGCATGGCCGAACATGGCGTCGACGGCTTCCTTGTGCCGCGGGCCGACGAGCATCAGGGCGAGTATGTCGCCGAGCGTTCCGAGCGGCTGCGCTGGCTCACCGGCTTCACCGGCTCGGCCGGCGCGGCACTGGTGCTGAATGACCGCGCCCTCCTCTTCGTCGACGGCCGCTACGCGCTGCAGGCGCGGGAGCAGGCCGACCCGGCGATCTTCGAGATCGAGAGCCTGGTCGAGACCCCGCCTGCGAGATGGCTGCGCGAGAACGCCGAAGCAGGCGCGCGCATCGGCTTCGATCCGTGGCTGACCACGATCGCCGAGGCGAAATCGCTGCGCCTGGCGCTTGCCCGGCACGGCGCCGAGCTCGTCGCGGTCGAGGTCAATCTCGTCGACCGGTGCTGGCATGACCAGCCGCCGCCACCGCAAGAGAAGATCGCGATCCACCCGCACGAATTCGCCGGCGAGCTTGCGAAGGACAAGATCGCCCGCCTGTCGGAGAAGATCGCATCCGACGGCGCCAGCCATGCCGTGCTTTCGGATCCCGCATCGCTCGCCTGGCTGTTCAACATCCGCGGCCGCGACGTGCCGCACACGCCGCTGGCACTCGGCTTCGCTTTGCTCAAGGCCGCCGGCCGGCCGCTCCTCTTCCTGTCGCCGGACAAGATGGACATCGAGGCAGAAGCCTATCTGACCCAGCTCGCCGACCTGAAGACGTCGGAGGAACTGGAGCATGCGCTGAAAACGGCCGCAGCGGAAGGCAACAAGGTGGCGCTCGACCCGGCGCTGTCGGCGGAAAAACTGCGCCTGGTCGTCGAGGCCGCCGGCGGCTCGGTCGCCGAGCTGCCCGATCCCGCGAGATTGCCGCGCGCCGTCAAGAACGCAGCCGAGCTGCGCGGCACCCGCAGCGCCCATCTGCGCGACGGCGCCGCCATGGCCCGCTTCCTCGCCTGGCTCGACCGGCAGCAGCCGGGCAGCGTCGACGAGATCGCAGCCGCCCAGGCGCTGGAAGGGTTTCGTGCCTCGACGGCCGAAAAGGCCCAGATGCCGCTGCGCGACATCTCCTTCGACACGATCTCGGGCGCTGGACCCAATGGCGCTGTCATCCACTACCGCGTCACCACCCGCACCAACCGGAAGCTTGGCAAGGGCGAGCTCTATCTGGTCGATTCGGGCGGCCAGTATCAGGACGGCACCACCGACATCACCCGCACCATCGCGATCGGCGAGCCGACCGAAGAGATGCGCGAGCGCTACACGCTGGTGCTCAAGGGGCTGATCGCGATCTCCATGCTGCGCTTTCCGGCCGGAACGCGCGGCTGCGACATCGACGCCTTCGCGCGTCTGGCGCTGTGGCGCAGGGGGCTCGATTTCGCCCATGGCACCGGCCATGGCGTCGGCTCCTACCTCGCCGTCCATGAAGGGCCGCAGCGCATCGCCAAGACGGGCACTCAGAAGCTGCTGCCGGGCATGATCGTCTCCAACGAGCCCGGCTACTACAAGCCCGGCGCCTACGGCATCAGGCTGGAGAACCTGATCGTCGTCACCGAGGCCGGGCCGGTCGAGGGCGGCGACATGCAAGTCCACGGCTTCGAGACGCTGACGCTGGTGCCCTTCGACCGGCGGCTGATCCAGCCTGATTTGCTGAGCGGGGAGGAGCTGGCCTGGCTCGACGCCTATCACGCTGCGGTCGCCAGGCAGATCGGGCCGCTTCTCGAAGCGGAAACGCGAGGCTGGATCGAGGCGGCTACGGCACCGCTGTCACATTAGCTGGCGCAGCGCGATCAGCACCACGGCGCCGGCCACGAACATCCCCGCCATGCCGGTGCGAAGCGACACCAGCCCGGCGACGAGAAGTGCTGCGAGTTCGGCCGGGCCGGCCGTCGTCACCGCCGGGGCGACGAGCGTCGTCAGAACCGCGGCCGGAACCGCATTGAGCCCGGCCTCGACGCGCGGATGAATACGCTCGAAGCGCGACAGCAGGAGATGGCCGCCGATGCGCGTCGCATAGGTCGCCACGGCCGCGGCGACGACGATCCAGAGAATGGTCGTCACGCGACCTCCTCACCGGCTGCCGGCAAGAGCATGACCGCCAGCGCCACGCCCGCCGCAGCGCCCGCCGTGACGTGCCAGGGGGACCCGACCGTATAATAGGCGCCGACCGAGACGACCGCGCTGACCAGCACCACCGGCAGCCAGAGCGGACGGGTGCGAAAGCTCATGACGAGACCGAGGAAGTAGATCGGCAGCAGGTAGTCGATGCCGAGCGCATCGGCGTTGGGCACCAGCTTGCCGAAGACGGCGCCGATCCAGGTCGCCAGGATCCAGGACGCATACATCGGGGTCGCCATGCCCATGAACCAGGCGAAGCCGATCGAATGGCCAAGCTCGCCGCGCCGCTCGGCCTCCGCATATTGCGGGTCGACCAGGAAGAAGAAGCCGAATGCTCTTTGCAGCGGCGCCCAGGACATGGCGACGCGCCGGCCGATCGCAGCCGAATAGAGGACATGGCGGAAATTGACGGCGAAGATCGAGAGCACGATCAGCCACGGCGCCACCTGCTGGCCGAAAAGCTCGATTCCGACCATCTGGCTGGCGCCGGCATAGATGGTAGCGCTCATCAGCACCGCCTCGGCGATGGTGAAGCCGTTCTCCATCGCCAGCGCGCCGAAGAGCAGGCCGAAGGGGAACGAGGCGATGATCATCGGCACGCTGCGGCGCGCGCCGTCCCAGGATTGCGACATGAGATGCCCAGACAAGGTTTCGTGCAGGGCATAGGTAAGCAATGCTGACCTGTCACGCGAATTCGGTTGCGCCAGACGTCCAACGGCGCTGGCGACGACGCCTATCGCCGGCCGATCCGCACGAACCAGGCATCCTCGTCGATCACCTCGACGCCGAGCTCGCCCGCCTTCTTGAGCTTGGAGCCCGCTCCGGGCCCCGCCACCACCAGATCGGTCCTGGCCGACACGGAACCGGCGACCTTCGCGCCGAGCCGTTCGGCCATCGCCTTGGCCTCGTCGCGCGACATGCGCTCCAGCGCCCCGGTGAAGACGATCGTCTTGCCGGCGACGGGCGATTCCGATGCCGTCTTCTCCGCATCGGCGACGCGCACCTGCGCGGCGAGCTCATCGACCAGCTTGCGGTTGCGCTCCTCGCCGAAATAGCGCCCCACCGCGTCGATCACCGCGTCGCCGATATCGTCGAGCGCATCCATGTCCTCGCGGGCCTGCGCATCGCCTTCGGCGACGGCCATCGCCGCGTCGTGGAAAGCGCTCCATGAGCCGTAATGGCGCGCCAGGGTGAGTGCGGTCCGATCGCCGACATGGCGGATGCCGAGCCCGTAGATCATGCGGTCGAGCGCGATGTCGCGCCGCGCCTCGATCGCCGCGAAGAGATTGGCTGTCGAGACCGCCCCGAATCCGTCCTTGTCCTTCAGCTTGCGCAGATTGGCCGCATCCCGCTCGGCGAGGGTGAAGATATCGGCCGGGCTTTTGACCGGCAGGTCCTCGTCATGGAAGAAGAACTCGATCTGCTTCACGCCCAGCCCTTCGATGTCGAAGGCGCGTCGCGACACGAAAAGGCGCAGATGCTCCACCCGCTGGAACGGACAGGCGAACTCGCCGGTGCAGCGCCGCACGACGCCTTCCGCCCCCGACGCCGTCCCCTCGCGCGACACCGGCGTGCGCAGCGGGCACGGGCAGGTCGACGGGAACTCGAAGGCTTGCGCATCCTTCGGCCGCAGCTCCGGCACGTAGCCGAGGATCTGCGGGATCACGTCGCCGGCCCGCTGAACCTGGACCGTGTCCCCGATCATCACGCCGAGCCGCTCGATCTCCTCGGCATTGTGGAGCGTCGCGTTGGTGACGACGACGCCGCCGACGGTCACCGGCTTCAGGCGCGCCACCGGCGTGAGCGCGCCGGTGCGCCCGACCTGGATGTCGATGCCGGTGAGCACCGTCGTCGCCTTCTCGGCCGGGAATTTATGCGCCACCGCCCAGCGCGGCGAGCGCGAGACGAAGCCGAGCCGCCTCTGTAGTTCGAGGTCATCGACCTTGTAGACCACGCCGTCGATATCATAGGGCAGGCTGGCGCGGCGCTGTTCGATCAGCCGGTAATGCTCGGCCAGCGCCTCGACGCTGTCGAGCCGCACCATCAGATCGTTGACCTTGAAGCCGTAGCTTGCCAGCGTCTCGACCATGCCGGTCTGCGTGTCGGACGGCAATCCGCTGACCTGGCCCCACGAATAGGCGAAGAATTTGAGCGGCCGCGCCGCGGTGATCGAGGCATCGAGCTGGCGCAGCGAGCCCGCCGCCGTGTTGCGCGGATTGACGTAGATCTGCTTGCCGGCCTCCTCCTGGCGCCGATTGAGCTCGAGGAAATCCTCCTTGGTCAGGTAGATCTCGCCGCGCACCTCGAAAATCTCAGGCGCGCCGGCAGGCAGCCGGTCCGGGATGTCCTTGACCGTGCGCGCATTGGCGGTCACGTTCTCGCCCACCTGGCCGTCGCCGCGCGTCGCCGCCGTCACCAGCCGCCCGCCCTCATAGCGCAGCGAAAGCGACAACCCGTCGATCTTGGGCTCCGCCGTGATCGGCAGCCCTGCCTCGGCGTCGAGGCGCAGATAGCGGCGGATGCGCTGGACGAAATCGCGTACGTCGTCGTCGGAAAAGGCGTTGTCGAGCGACAGCATGGGGATGGCATGCCGCACCTTCTCGAACTTCTCCGAGACCGCCGCGCCGACCTTGCGTGTCGGCGAATCCTCGCGCACCAGCTCCGGATAGGCCGTCTCGATCGCCGCGTTGCGCTGGCGCAGCGCGTCGTAGTCGGCATCGGAGATGGTCGGCTGGTCCTCGCCATGATAGCGCCGGTCGTGCTCGGCGATCTCGGCTGCAAGGCGTGCCAGTTCCTCCGCCGCCTCATCGATGGTCAGTTGATCGACGGGTTTCAGCTCGCTCGGCATGGCTCGGGAATCCAGATTGGGTCGAGCCGCACAGTAACTGCACGGGCGTGAGGCTCAAGACCGTTCATTCGGCCGGCGGCTCACGACACCGCGGCGTTCTCGCGCAGCAGGCGCTCGGCCGCCGCCCGCGCTTCCTCGGTGATCGTCGCGCCGGCCAGCCTGCGCGCGATCTCCTCCAGCCGTTCGACGCGGTCGATCGAGGCGACATCGGTCGC
>CAYYZC010000077.1:0-11169 GCA_964475605.1 uncultured Chelativorans sp. | reverse complement strand
TCCCCCCTTGAGGGGGAGATGTCCGGCAGGACAGAGGGGGGTGCGAAGGGGCGCAATGGGACCGATCGCTCACCGATCGGCCTCATTCCGCTGAAGAAGGGCGTTGCGCTCGCCGTCGCGCTCGGCTTCGGGCAGACGACATCCGCGGCCCTTGCCGCCCTGGCGCGACACGCGGAATCGCTCGGAGCGAGCCAGTTCCGCCTTGCGCCCGGCCGCAAGCTGCTCGTGCTCGGCCTCGGCCGCGACGCCTGCATGAGGCTCCAGTCGCTGGCCGGCACACTCGGCTTCATCACCGACTCCGCCGACCCGCGGCTTGCCGTCGTCGCCTGCGCAGGGGCGCCGGCCTGTGCTTCGGCGCACCTCGCCACCAAACCTCTCGCACAGCAGATCGCGGCCAGTCTCCTCGACGCCTCTCACCGTTTCCACGTCTCCGGCTGCGCCAAGCGCTGCGCCGAGCCGGCCGGACCCGCCATCACGATCGTCGGCACGCCGTCCGGCTGCGAGCTTCACGTGCCCGGCGCCGCGCCGTGCCTGATCGCAACGGACGATGCCGCCGGCGCCGCCCTGCGCCTCGCCGAGCGCCGCAAATCCGGACGAGCAGCATGACCACCGCCCATGACTATCTCCGCGACGGCAACGCGATCTATGAGCGCTCCTTCGCGATCATCCGCGCCGAAGCCGACCTTTCGCGCTTCAGCGACGAGGAGGCGGATGTCGCGATCCGCATGATCCATGCCTGCGGGCAGGTCGAGGCTGCACGCTTCTTCGAGTTCTCGCCGGGTTTCGTCGCGGCGGCACGCTCGGCACTCAAGGCCGGCGCGCCGATCCTCTGCGACGCGGAGATGGTCGCGCATGGCGTGACCCGGGCGCGGCTTGCGGCCGGAAACGACGTGATCTGCACGCTGCGCGATCCGCGCACGCCACGGCTAGCCGGCGAGATGGGGACCACGCGCTCCGCCGCCGCGCTCGAATTGTGGCGCGACCGTCTGGACGGCGCGCTGGTTGCGATCGGCAATGCGCCGACCGCCCTCTTCCATCTGCTGGAGATGATCGGGAAAGGTGCGCCGAAGCCGGCCGCCGTCATCGGCATGCCGGTCGGCTTCGTCGGCGCGGCCGAATCCAAGGACGCGCTCGCCGACAATCGTCTCGGCGTTCCTTGGGCGATCGTGCGCGGGCGGATGGGCGGCAGCGCGATGACGGCCGCCGCCATCAACGCGCTGGCGAGGAGCGGCATTTGAGCAAGCCGGCCAAGGGAAGGCTGATCGGCGTCGGCACCGGGCCAGGCGACCCGGAGCTGCTGACGCTGAAGGCGCTGCGCGCCTTGCGCGATGCCGACGTCGTCGCGCATTTCGCCAAGCTCGGCAATCGGAGCAATGCGCGGCGCGTGGTCGAGGCGCATCTGAAGCCGGGAACGGTCGAGCTGCCCCTGCTCTATCCCGTGACGACCGAGATCGACCGCCGCGAGGACGATTATCGCGGCCGGATCGGGCGGTTTTACGAGGAGGCCGCGCAGGCGGTCGCGGCGTATCTCGACGCAGGCCGCAGCGTCGCGGTGCTCTCGGAGGGCGACCCGCTCTTCTACGGCTCCTACATGCATCTCCATGTCCGCCTGTCGGCGATCTACGAGACGGAGGTGATCCCCGGCGTCACCGCGATGTCGGGCTGCTGGTCGCAGGCCGGCGTGCCGATCGTGCAGGGCGACGACGTGATGGCCGTGCTGCCCGGCACGCTGGAGGAGGACGCGCTCGCCGAGTGGCTGGCGCGGGCGGAAGCCGCCGTGATCATGAAGATCGGCCGCAACCTGCCCAAGATCCGCCGCGCGCTGAAGCGCGCCGGCCGGCTGCAGGCGGCGCATTATATCGAGCGCGGCACGATGGCGAACGGACGCTGCGTCAGGCTCGCCGAGCGCGACGAGGCCCCGGCTCCCTATTTCTCGATCGTGCTGGTGCCCGGCTGGGAGGCACGGCCGTGAGCGGGCGGCTCTTCGTCATCGGCACCGGGCCGGGCAGTCCCGACCAGACAACGCCGGAGGCCATGGCCGCGATCGCGCAGGCGAGCGACTTCTTCGGCTACAAGCCCTATCTCGACCGGCTGTCGCTGCGCGACGACCAGACCCGCCACGCCTCCGACAATCGCGAGGAGATCTCGCGGGCGCGGGCGGCGCTCGACCTTGCGGCGAGCGGGCGGACGGTCGCGCTGGTCTCCGGCGGCGATCCCGGCATCTTCGCCATGGCCGCGGCCGTGTGCGAGGCGATCGACGCCGAGCCGCAGCGCTGGCGCGATGTCGAGCTCAGCATCGTGCCCGGCCTGACGGCGATGCTGGCGGTCGCAGCATCCGTCGGCGCGCCGCTCGGCCATGATTTTTGCGCCATCTCGCTTTCGGACAACCTCAAGCCATGGGAGCTGATCGAGAAGCGCCTGTCGCTCGCCGCGCAGGCCGGGCTCGTCATCGCGCTCTACAATCCGATCAGCCGCGCCCGGCCGTGGCAGCTCGGCCGCGCCTTCGAGCTGCTCGGAGAAATCCTGCCCGGCTCGGTGCCGGTCGTCTTCGGGCGTGCGGCGGGCCGGCCGGACGAGCGGATCACGCTTGCCACGCTTGCCAATGCGGCACCCGAACAGGCCGACATGGCGACCTGCGTCATCATCGGATCGGCCGAGACGCGCGTGATCGCGCGCAGCGGCCGCGCGCCGCTGGTCTATTCGCCCCGCTCCGCGAAGGAGGCAAGCAGGTGATCGACCATCGCCACTGCCTCATCGACCGTCGTCACGGCCTGCATGCCGGACGCCGGCGGACGGCGCACAAGAACCACCTCGATGCCGAGCCGGCGCGCCGCCTCCAGCTTGGCATAGGTCGCATCCCCGCCGGAATTCTTGGCCAGGATCGCATCGACATGGTGGTCGCGCAGCATGGCGATCTCGTCCTCGAGGGCAAAGGGTCCCCGGGCGAGAAGGTAATGCACGTCGCGCAAGGGCAACGGCGGATCGACCGGATCGACGCTGCGGACGACGTAGGCGTGCTGCGGGTGACCTGCGAGCGGCTCCAGCTCCTGGCGGCCGAGTGCGACGAAGACGCGGCGCGGGCGGCCTCCCAGCCCGGCGAGTGCCGCCGCGACGCCGTCGGCGATGGTCCAGCGGTCGCCCGCGACCGGCACCCATTCCGGCCGGTGCAGCGCAAAGGCCGGCACGCCGGTAGCGGCAGCGGCTTGCGCGGCATTGGCCGAAATGCGCGCCGCGAAGGGATGCGTCGCATCGATGAGCAGGCTGATCTCCTCCTTCAGGAGATGGGCGGCGAGGCCGTCGGCGCCGCCGAAGCCGCCGATGCGGACGGGCACGTCATGCTCGACCGGGCTTCTCGTTCGTCCGGCAAGCGACACCGTCACCGACAGCCCGCCGCGGCGGGCAAGGCGAGAGGACAGGGCACGCGCTTCGCTCGTGCCGCCGAGGATGAGGATGCGCGGCGTCATGGCGTCATCTAGTCGGCCCGCAACTTCGGCCGCAAGCGGCAAATGGCTCATCATCGTCGGCATCGGCGAGGACGGCGTGGCCGGCCTCGGAGACGCCGCGCGGGCTGCGATCGCGGGTGCCGCCCATGTCTTCGGCGGCGAGCGCCATCTGGCGCTGGCGGCAGAGCTCATAAGCGGGCAGGCCCGTGCCTGGCCGACGCCCTTCGATGCCGGCATGCAGGCCGTGTGCAAGCTTGCCGGCGAGAAGGTCTGCGTGCTCGCCTCGGGCGATCCGTTCCATCACGGCGTCGGCGCGACGCTTGCCCGCCATATCCCGGTCGAGGAGATGAGAGTGCTGCCGGCGCCGTCCTCGTTCAGCCTCGCGGCGGCAAGAATGGGCTGGGCGCTGCAGGACACGGACTGCATCTCGCTGCACGGCCGGCCGATCGAATTGATCCGGCCGCTGCTGCACCCGGGGCGGCGCGTGCTTGCGCTGACCTCCGACGGCGAGGCACCGAGCCGAATCGCAGCGCTGCTGACGAAGAGCGGCTTCGGCCCCTCGACCGTGACCGTCCTGGAGGCGCTCGGCGGCGCGCAGGAGCGCGTTCTTGCCTCTCCTGCCGATGATTTCCGCGCCGGCAAGCTGAATCCGCTCAATATGTTGGCGATCGAGGTCGATGCAGGACCCGAGGCGCGCATCCTGACCCTTGCGCGCGGCCTGCCGGACCATCTCTTCGAGCATGACGGGCAGATCACCAAGCGCGAGATCCGCGCCGTCACGCTGTCGGCGCTTGCCCCGCGCCGCGGCGAGCTGTTGTGGGACATCGGTGCGGGCTCCGGCTCGATCGGCATCGAGTGGATGCTCTGCGATCCGTCGATGCGGGCGATCGCAGTGGAAGCGGATGCGGAGCGCGCGGCGCGGCTGTCGCGCAATGCGGCCGCCTGCGGCGTGCCGGGGCTGAAGCTGGTCGAAGGCGAGGCGCCGGCGGCCCTTGCCGGTCTGCCGCAGCCGGACGCGATCTTCATCGGCGGCGGTGCGACCGCGGACGGCGTGATGCCGGCGGCGATCGACGCGCTCGGCCCGGGCGGGCGGTTGGTCGTCAACGGCGTGACGCTCGAAACCGAGGCCATGCTGCTCGACCTTCATGCGCGGCTCGGCGGAGACCTCACCCGCCTTGCCGTCTCGCGCGCCGGGCCGGTGGGAACGATGACCGGCTGGCGCGCCGCCATGCCGATCACGCAATGGAGTTGGACGAAGCCATGATCGTCGCAGGAATCGGATGCCGGAAAGGCACGAGCGAAGCGGAAATCCGCGGCGCGCTCGACGCCGCGCTCGACGCGCACGCCCTTTCGGCCGGCGATCTCGACGCGCTCGCCACCGGCGGGATCAAGTCGGGCGAGCCGGGAATCAGGGCTTGTGCGCGCTCGATGGGGCTGAAGCTCGTCACGGTCGGCGACAGCACGCTGAAATCGGCCGGCGGCCGCGTCCTCACCCATTCGGAACAGTCGATGGCTTCGGCCGGCGTCGGCTCGCTCTGCGAGGCCGCGGCACTCGCCGCCATCGGCGGCGGCGGGTCGCTGCTCGGGCCGCGGATGATCGTCGGGCCGGTCACATGCGCCATCGCCAGCAGCGGACCGACCTGATGACGGTGCATTTCATCGGCGCCGGCCCCGGCGCGGCAGACCTGATCACGGTGCGCGGGCGTGACCTCGTCGCGCGCTGCCCTGTCTGCCTCTATGCCGGCTCGATCGTGCCGAAGGAACTGCTCGCCTATTGCCCCGACGGCGCCCGCATCGTCGACACGGCGCCGATGTCGCTCGACGAGATCGAGGCCGAATTCGCCGCCGCCCATCAGGCCGGGAAGGACGTCGCACGGCTCCATTCGGGCGATCTTTCGGTGTGGAGCGCCGTCGCCGAGCAGATCGGCCGGCTGAAGCGGCTCGCCATCCCCTACACGATGACGCCCGGCGTGCCGGCCTTCGCCGCAGCCGCCGCCGCGCTCGGGCGCGAGCTCACCATCCCCGAGCGCGCGCAGAGCCTGGTGCTGACCCGCGTCTCCGGACGCGCGTCGAGGATGCCTTCGGGCGAGACGCTCGCCGGCTTCGGCCGGACCGGCGCGACGCTCGCCATCCATCTCGCCATCCACGCGCTCGACCGGATCGTCGGCGAGCTGACGCCGCTCTACGGCGCGGACTGCCCGGCAGCGATCGTCGCCGAGGCCAGCCGCGACAGCGAGCGCATCGTCCGCGGCACGCTCGGCACGATCGAGGCGCTGGTCGCGGCCGAACCGATCGAGCGCACGGCGATCGTCTTCGTCGGGCCGGGCCTGGCGGAGGCGGATTTTCGCGAGAGCTCGCTCTACGACCCCGCCTATCAGCGGCGTTTCAGGGGGCGGGAGGCGTGAAGATGGCGCGTTCGATTCATCGTATCCCGGCCCCACAATGGCGCAACGCCGTCATCCTCGGGCTTGCCCCGAGGATCTGCTGCGGCTGGCGGAATTTCGACCACGGGGATCCTAAGGAACCGCCGATATTTGGTGCCAAGGACTGCCATGCCGCAGATCCTCGGGACAAGCCCGAGGATGACGGCGCCGGGAGCTGGTTCGGCCTATGCGATTGCCCCGGGTCCGGGGGTAGGGATGACAGGCGACCAGGTGTTGTCCACCTAGCCCCTCGCCACAGCCGGCAGGAAGGGCGTGCGGCCCATCAATTGCCCGGCGCGGTCGAAGACCAGGATCTCCAGCTCGATCTCGCTGCTCCTCAGCACGGCGGCGGCGGTGGTCCAGGCGCGATGGGCGACGATCCCGCCAAGCGGAATCCGCTCCCCTGCGGCGATCTGGAATGCATGGGTGACGGTGTTGGCCTGCGATATCTCGTGCTGCAGCGCCGCACTGGCGCCGGCCTCGGCGGCGAGCAGGGCAAGCGCATCGAGATCGGCGGGGCCGCGCTTGGAATGGACATCGAGCATGCCTTGCGCGAGCTTCGTCATCTTGGCGACGCCGCCTGCCACGGTGACCTTCGGCAACGGGTGGTTGCGGATATATTTGAGCATGCCGCCGACGAAGTCGCCCATGTCGATGAGGGCGATCTCGGGCGCGTCGTGAAGCTTCCGGGCGGCGGCTTCGGAAGTCGCGCCGGTGGCGCCGATGACGTGGTCGAGCCCCATCGCGCGCGCGACATCGACCCCGCGATGGATCGAATGGATCCAGGCCGAACAGGAGAACGGGATGACGATCCCGGTCGTGCCGAGGATCGAGATGCCGCCGATGATGCCGAGCCGCGGGTTCATCGTCTTCGTCGCGATCCCGGCGCCGCCGGGAACGGAGATCTCGACCTCGAAATCGCCCTCTCCGCCCGCGGCCTCGCGCATCGCGTCTGCGATCATCTTGCGCGGGACGGGATTGATGGCGGGCTCGCCCGGCGGCAGCGGCAGGCCGGGCAGCGTCACCGTGCCCACCCCCTCCCCGGCGCGATAGGTGATCCCGCTTGCCGGCCGGCCGCGGCGCACAGTCGAGACGACGAGCGCGCCATGGGTGACGTCGGGATCGTCGCCGGCATCCTTGACGATGCCGGCGCTCGCCTCGTCCGCGGAAAGGTCGGTCCTCGCCAGCGCGAAACCCGGGCGCTGGCCGCCCGGCAGCACGATCTCGACCGGATCGGGGAATTTGCCGGTGAGCAGCGCCGTGCAGGCGGCCTTGGCCGCGGCCGCCGCGCAGGCGCCGGTCGTCCAGCCGCGTCGCAATCTGGCATGTTCTTCGGCCATGGGCGAAGCTATAGGACCGCCGGCAGGCGGCGTCACGAACAAACGGTGGAAGCATGAATCTCGGCGATGCGATCGCTCGGCTGACACCGCATCTGGCCCGGCTCGAGCCCGGCCATGTCTGGCTCGCCGGCGCCGGGCCGGGTCATCCCGGGGCGCTCACCGTCGAGGTGCTGTCGGCGCTGACGCAGGCGGACGTCGTCGTCTATGACGCGCTGGTCGATGCGAGCCTGCTCGACACGGCCGAAGGCGCCGAGCTGGTCTTCGCGGGGAAACGCGGCGGCCGGGCCTCGGCGAGCCAGGCCGAGATCACGGCGCGGCTGATCGACCTCGCCCGCAGCCGGCGCAAGGTGCTGCGCCTCAAGGGCGGCGATCCCTATATCTTCGGGCGCGGCGGCGAGGAGGCGCTGGCGCTGGCGCGCGCCGGGATCCCGTTCCGCATCCTGCCCGGCGTCACCTCGGCCTTCGGTGCATTGGCAAGCGCCGGCATCCCGGCGACGATGCGCGGCATCAACAAGGCGATCATCCTGGCGACGGGTCATGCGGCGGGCGAGGCCGACGACCTCGACTGGGCGGCGCTGGCACGCACCGGCGAGCCGATCGTCGTCTATATGGGCGTCCGCAAATGCGGGACGATCACCGAAGCGCTGGTCGCGGGCGGGCTCGACCGCACCACGCCCGCAGCCCTCATCATGTCCGCCACCACGCCGGGCGAGCGCATCCTCGTCGCCACGCTCGGCACGCTTGCGGCCGAGGCGGAGGCGCAGGGCTTCGCTGCCCCGGCGCTGATCGTGGTCGGCGGCATCGTCGCCATGCGCGCCGAATTGCTCGGGCTCGCCGAGATGGTGCGGCAGGCATGAGCGCGCATGGCTTCATCGTCGGCGCGGCGCGCTCGGGCTCGGGCAAGACCAGCGTCGCGATCGGGCTGATGCGCGCCTTCCGGCGCCTCGGCCTGGAGGTGGCGGGCGTCAAATCCGGCCCCGACTATATCGATCCCGGCTTCCATGCCGCGGCCACCGGACGGCCGGGCGTCAATCTCGATAGCTGGGCGATGGCGCAAGCACTCCTCGACCGGCTCGCGCATCGTTCGGCCGAGGGAGCCGACCTGCTCGTGCTGGAAAGCGCGATGGGCCTCTTCGACGGCATAGCGGCCGGGCCGGGCCGCAGCGGTGCTGCCGCCGACCTGGCGCGGTTCTACCGCCTGCCGGTGCTGCTCGTGCTCGATGTCTCCGGCCAGTCGCAGACGGCCGCGGCGATCGCCCGCGGCTTCGCCCTGCACGATCCGGCGGTGCGGATCGGCGGCGTGGTGCTCAACAAGGTGGGCAGCGAGCGGCACCGCAGCTATTGCGCGGACGCCATCGAGGCGATCGGCCTGCCGGTGCTGGGGGCGATCATGCGCAATCCCGACATGGAGCTGCCGGAGCGCCATCTCGGCCTCGTGCAGGCGAGCGAGCACGCCGCGCTCGAAGCCTTCATCGAGCGGCTTGCCGACGTCATGGAAGCCTCGATCGATCTCGATGCGGTGCGGGGCATGGCCGCGCCGCTGGAGTTCGGCGCCGAAGCCGGCGCCACGACGATCGCCCCGCCCGGCCAGCGGATCGCGATCGCGCGCGACGCGGCATTCAGCTTCCTCTATCCGCATCTCGAAGCCGAGTGGCGGCAGGCGGGCGCCGAGCTCGTCCCCTTCTCGCCGCTGGCCGACGAGGCGCCGGACGAAAGCTGCGATGCGTGCTGGCTGCCGGGCGGCTATCCGGAGCTCCATGCCGGCACGCTCGCCGCCGCATCGCGCTTCAGGGCGGGCATGGCGCGTTTCGCGCAGACGCGGCCCGTCCATGGCGAGTGCGGCGGCTTCATGGTGCTGGGCGAGGCGCTGGAAGACGCCGAGGGGGTGACGCATCGCCTGCTCGGCCTGCTCGGCCATTCGACCAGCTTCGCCAGGCGCAGGATGAACCTCGGCTACCGGCAGGCACGACTGCTGGCCGACTGCGCCATCGGCAGGGCCGGCGAGACGGTGCGCGGACACGAGTTCCACTATGCGCGCATCACAGAGCCCGGCAGCGACCCGGCGCTCGCCGAGATCGCCGATGGGCTCGGCAGGCCGATCGGTCCGTCCGGCGCACGGCGCGGCAAGGTGACCGGCACCTTCTTCCACGCGATCGCGCGGGGCTGAGCGTGGCCCGCCTTCCCGCCCCCGCGCGCCTGATCGGCGACATCGAGAGCTGCCTGACCTTCTATACGCGGCTTCGCCTGCCTCTCGGCAATGCCGGCGCCGATTTCGCCGCGGCGCAGTGGGCGGCGCCGGTCGCGGGCGCGATCGTCGGCGTCTGCGCCGGCCTCGCGCTCTGGATCGGTCTGAGGCTTGGTCTTCCGGAAGGCATCGCCGCGGCACTGGCGATCGCCGTCCCGATGCTCGTCACCGGCTGCCTGCATGAGGACGGGCTCGCCGATCTCGCCGACGGCTTCGGCGGCGGCGCCGGCCGCGAGGCCAAGCTGGAGATCATGCGCGACAGCCGCATCGGCAGCTACGGCGTCGCGGCGTTGATCCTCACCGTTCTGCTGCGCTGGACGGCGATCTCCACCCTCGCGGCGGAAGGTGCCGCGATCGCGGCGCTGGTCGCGGCGCATGCCGCGTCGCGAGCCGCCCTTCCCGCCTTCATCGCCGTCACCCCGCCTGCCCGCCGGGACGGGCTTTCGGCCGGCATCGGAAGCGTTCCGCGCGAGGCCGTGGCCGGCGCGCTGGCGCTCGGCGCACTCGCCCTGCTGCCGACGCTCGGCATCGGCGCGGCGATCTGGGCGGCGATCGCGCTTCTCGCCTGGGGGTTCGCACTGCGCAGTCTGGCCTTGCGCCAGATCGGCGGCCAGACCGGCGACGTGCTCGGCGCCCTGCAGCAGGGCGGCGAGATCGTCGTGCTGCTCGCCGCCTGCATCTTCCTTATCTGACCCGGAGGACGGAAACCCTTGCCTTCGATCTCCTCCCCCGCCCGGCTCCGCGATCTCATCGCCGGCATCGGCGATGCCGATCAGGCGGCCGCGGATGCCGCGCGGGCGCGCCAGGCGGTGCTGACCAAGCCGCCGGGAAGCCTCGGGCGGCTGGAGGATCTTGCCGTCTTCCTGGCCGGCTGGCAGGGAAGGCCGGTGCCGGTGCTCGACAATGTCCACTGCGTCGTCTTCGCCGGCTCGCACGGGATCGCGCAACGCGGCGTCTCGGCCTATCCGGCCGAGGTGACGGCACAGATGGTGGCCAATTTCGGGGCCGGCGGCGCGGCGATCAACCAGCTCTGCCGGGCAGCCGGCGTGAGGCTCGACGTGATCGCGCTCGATGTCGAGCACCCGACGCGCGATTTCACGCAGGCGCCCGCAATGGACGAGGACGAGTTCCTGTCGGCGGTCTCGGCCGGCTTTTCCGCCGTTCCGGCCGATGCCGACCTGCTTTGCCTCGGCGAAATGGGGATCGGCAACACGACCTCGGCCGCCGCATTGGCGGCCGCGAACTTCGGGGGAGGCGGAGCCGGCTGGGTCGGACGCGGCACCGGCGTCGACGATCGGGGCCTGTCGCGCAAGGCGGCGGTGGTCGACGAGGCGCTGGCGCGCCATTGCGATGCGCTCGCCGATCCGCTCTCCGCCCTCGCCTGCGTCGGCGGCCGCGAACTGGCGGCGATCTTCGGCGCCACGCTCGCCGCCCGCCTTCACCGGGTCCCGCTGCTCCTCGACGGCTTCGTCTGCACCGCGGCGGCCGCTCCCCTAGCACGGCTCCACGAGACGGGCCTTGCCCATGCGCTCGCCGGCCACTGCTCGGCCGAGGCCGGCCACCGACGCCTGCTGGAAGAGTTGTCGCTGACGCCGATCCTCGATCTCGGCATGCGGCTGGGCGAGGCTTCGGGGGCAGCCGTCGCCATCGGCGTGCTGCGCGCCGCTGTCGCCTGCCATGGCGGCATGGCGAGCTTCGACGAGGCCGGCATCTCCGGC
>CAYYZC010000076.1:0-11236 GCA_964475605.1 uncultured Chelativorans sp. | reverse complement strand
GCTCCTTGGCGATGATCTTGGCGACGACCTCCGGCGTGATCGGCTCGATATAGGTCGCGTCGGCCAGCTCCGGGTCGGTCATGATGGTGGCCGGGTTGGAGTTGACCAGGATGATGCGGTAGCCTTCCGCCTTCAGCGCCTTGCAGGCCTGGGTGCCCGAATAGTCGAACTCGCAGGCCTGGCCGATCACGATGGGGCCGGCCCCGATGATGAGGATCGACTGGATGTCGGTGCGTTTCGGCATGGGGCGTCCGTCTGGCGTTCGCACGAAAGGCCGCACGGGTGGATTCCGGCGGGTGCGTAAGGGGGGAAACTGTAAGGCTAGACGCGGCTTATAGGGTAAGGCACCGGGCGAGGGAACCCCGGAAATTGCCGCAGTGCCGGGGATGTCCGGATGGAGAGCGGATGAGCCATGGCGAGCCGACATACGAGCCCCTCGACACGCTGAAGCGGGCGGCGAATGAGGTCTGGATCGTCGACGGTCCGCTGATCCGCTTCGGCATGGCTGGGCTGAAGACGGCGTTCCCGACGCGGATGACGGTGATCCGGCTGAAGGAGGGTCGGCTCTTCATCCATTCGCCGACGGCGCTGCCGGGCTCGCTCAAGGCGGAGATCGATGCGCTCGGCGAGGTGGCCTTCATCGTAGCTCCGAACCGCATCCATTACTGGTGGGTGCCGGACTGGCGCGAGGCCTACCCTCGGGCGCGGATCTGGCTGGCGCCGCGGGTGCGCGAGCAGGCCGGCGAGCGGATCGGCTTCCAGGCGGAGGAACTCGCAGGCGAGACGGGATATCCCTGGGACGGCGAGATCGCGACATTGCCGATCGAGGGCAGCTACATGACGGAGGTGGAGTTCTTCCACCACGAAAGCCGCACGCTGGTGCTGACTGATCTGATTGAGAATTTCGAGCCGCACAAGCTCGGCTGGTTCATGCGCCTGCTGACCTGGCTCGGCGGGGTGCGCGATCCCGACGGACAGATGCCGCGCGACATGCGCGCCACCTTCAGGGACAAGCGGAAGCTGCGTGCGGCGGTCGACCGGATGATCGCATGGGCGCCGGAGCGCGTCATCATCGCCCATGGAAGGTGGTACGACGAGAACGGGACGGCGGAGCTGCGCCGTGCTTTCCGCTGGCTCAGGGGCTGAGCGACGGATCCAGCGCTGCCAGCGCCTCCTCTGCCGCGGCGATGCGGGCTTCGTAGTAGGCGTCGTAGTCGTCGACGCCGGACTCCTTGTCGAACCGCCATGAGGCACGCACATCCTCGATGCCGGTGCGGATCGTCCCGGCCGAGCCGGTGAGCGCGCCGAGTACGATCAGCGCGCCGCCGCGATTGTTGCGCGCGACCGCCCAGTCATAGGGGACGCGCTCATAGGTCCATTCCTCCAGCGCCGCATCGAAGGCCGCGACCGCCATGCGCAGGCTTGCCTCATCGCCGCGCATGCGGCCGATGATGGCATAGGCGTCGCCGAGATTGTTCTGGGCGGAGGCCCACATCAGCGGCTTCTCGGGCCGGGTCCAGACCTCCATGCAGGCGTGGTAGAGGCCGACCGCCTCGTCGAGCCTGGCGAAATCGGCCTGCCGCTCGCCGAGCTTCTTCAGCACGTTGGCGAGGTTGTTGCCCGCCATCGCCCAGTCGTTGGGAACGCGCTCGCGCCGCCATTCCTGGAGCACGTCGCGATATTCGTATTCGGCGGCGCGCAGGAAGGTCTCGTCATCGAGCTGGAAGCCCAGCACCTGATAGGCATTGCCGATATTGTTGTGGGCCGAGGCCCAGTTGATGGGGAACGCCTCGCGGGTCCAGATCTCCAGCACCTTCTCGCCGGCCGTGACGGAATCGGCGAGCATCTTCGGGTTCCCCTCCCGCTCGCCGACGAAAAGCATCGTGCCGGCGAGGTTGAACTGGGTCATCGCCCACTGGATCGGCTGCTGTCCGGGGCTTGCCCGCGCCACCGTCTCCTGCAGGATTTCCATCGCCTCGCGCGCCAGCGCGGTGTCGCCGCTGCGCTCGCCGAGCCGCGACAGCGCCGAGGCGAGATTGAGGCGGGCGGTGATCCAGTCGATCGGGGCGGCCTCGTAGGATGTCGCGGCGGCGAGCTCGCGATGGATGGCGACCGCCCGCTCCAGCTTCCCGCTGGCGGCTTCCGCGGCGCCCAGCGCGGTGAGCGCGATCGCCAGGTTGTTGCGCGCCCGCAATGTGCCGTCGCTGTCGGCCGCAGCCTCGAAGATGGCGAGAGCCTGCTCGTAGGAGGCGATCGCCTGCTCCAGCGGCGCGCGCTCGGAACGCAGCCGGCCGAGCACGTTGTAGGCGTTGCCGACCTGGAGCAGCGCCTCGGCTTCCACGAGGTCGGAGGGCAGCCGGGCCGCCAGCCTCAGCGTGCGGTCGGCATCCGCGACGATGGCGGCGAGGGCGGCTTCCTCGCCCTGATACTCGCCATGCCGGTAGCGCGCGATGATCGCCTTGCGGTGATAGTCCCAGGCGAGCTGGTCGTCCCAGCGCTCGACCTGCTCGAAGGCCTGGTCGTAGTCGGCGGCTGCGCGCGCATAGTCGAAGGCGATCTCGTAGGCCGCGGCGCTGTCGGCATAGACGGCCGCGAACTCGATGCGCCGGTCGCGGATATCCGCCTCGACGTCGTCGATGGAACTGCCGATCTCCTCGACGCGGGCCTTCGCCTGCTCGTGGAGGGCGAGTGCGGTGCGCAGCGCGCCCTGCTCCAGCGCCTCGCCGGCAAGGGAGGCGAGGCGGACGATCTCCGCGTCGGTCGATGTCAGGCGGTCGCGCTCGGCCATGATCTCGGCAAGGCGCTCGCTCTGGGCCCGCAGCATGGCGTCGAGCTGGGTCGGATCGTCGGGCGCTTCGGCGCCGAGCGCGCGCAGCATGCCGAAGACGGTGTCCATCGGCACGCCGCCCTGCGAGGCGACGCGCTCGACCTGGCGGCGGCGCATGTCGGGAAGGGTCGAGATGCTGACGAGCAGGCTTCGCCGCTCCGTCAATATGTCGCCCTCGGGTCCTTCGAGCGGGTCGAGCGCGTCGCCGAAATAGAGCAGCCGACGCAGGCTCGTATTGACCCAGGGCCGCTGCCGCCCCTTCGTCTCCAGATAGACCTCCTCGGCGACCATGCGCATGACGAGGCCGAATTCCTCGCCGGCCATGGCGTCGAAATGGCGCAGGATCGCGGCCGCATAGGGGCTGTGTCCGCCGGGCTCCCCGTCGAGCGCGGCCGCTCCGGGCGCCGCGGCGAAGGCGATGACGGTGCCGAGGCTTTCTTCCGCCGCATCGGCCTCGGCGAGGCGTGCCGCGCCGCGCGTCTCGGCAAGGCCGCTGTCGCCGATCGGGGCGGGCGGGGCGCCCTCGTCGAGGCTGACCATGGCGCCGGCGGGAAAGGGGTTGTCGCGGCAGGCGTCGAGGATGACGATGATGATCGGCACCGTCGCCTGGAGCCGTTCCAGATAGGCCGACAGGGGAACCATGCGCTCCGCGGCGGCGTCGAGCGCGCCCAGGTCGGAGTCGACCGGGACGAGGAAATTCTCGCCGCCCGCCTCGATGCCGTGGCCGGCATAATAGAGGACGGCGACGTCGGCCTCCGCGGCGTCCTCGACGAAGCGTTCGAGATCGCGCGTCAGGTCCTTCGCGCCGCGATTGCTGCGGCGGATCGAGTCGAAGCCGAGATCGGCGAGAAGGGCTTCGATCGCATCCGCATCGTTGGCGGGATTTGCGAGCGGAGGCAGGTGCTCATATTCGGAGTTGCCGACGACCAGCGCGACCCCGGTCAGTTCCGCCGGCTCCTCGGCCATGGCGGCGGTGGCCGACCAGACGACGAGCAGCAGCGCGCCGACGATGCCGATCGCGGCCTGCAAGAAGCGTGCGGAATCGCTGCGGGATCCGTCGTTGCCCATGCCCAAGAAGCTCCCGGGATCAGCCTAGCACGAAAACGGGCGATTATGAGACTGGCGGCGTCCGGGGTGAAGCCGTGGGCGGCAGGTCCCGCACGGCACGGCTTTCGGAATGACAGCGCTCGACGGTTGAGGTAGCGTCGGCCTGCTGAACATCGGGAGATCGGCCGCAATGCGTTGGAGAGGGCGTCGTCAGAGCAGCAATATCGAGGACCGGCGCGGCTCGGGCGGGCTTCCCGGCCGTTTCCCCGGCGGGCTCGGGCGCGGCAGGGGACCGGTGCGCATCCCGATCGGCCGCTCGCTCGGCGGCGGCGGGCTGTCTGGCATCGTCGTACTGATCGTTCTGTTCCTGCTCTTGCGCGCCTGCGGCGTCGATCCGTTCGAGGTGCTGATGCAGGGCGATCCGGGCATGTCGGGCGGCACGCTCAGCGAGGACCGGCCGCTCGAGGACGAGCGGGCGCAGTTCGTGGCCGTCGTGCTCGCCGAGACGGAGGACGTGTGGAGCGGCATCTTCGAGGCCGAGGGCGAAACCTACGAGGAGCCGAGGCTGGTGCTGTTCCAGCAGCAGGTCGGCTCCGCCTGCGGCTTCGCTTCCGCCGCGTCGGGACCGTTCTACTGTCCCGGCGACCGGCAGGTCTATATCGATCTCGGTTTCTTCGACCAGCTCGCCAGCGGGTTCGACGCCGCCGGCGATTTCGCCCAGGCCTATGTGATCGCCCACGAGGTCGGCCATCACGTCCAGAACCTGATCGGCGTGCTGCCGCGCTTCAACGAGATGCGGCAGGGGATGAACGAGGTCGAGGCCAACCAGATGTCGACGCGTGTCGAATTGCAGGCCGACTGCTTCGCCGGCATCTGGGCGCACTATACCGAGCAGCGCGGGCTGCTGGAGGCGGGCGACCTCGAAGAGGCGCTGAACGCCGCGCACCAGATCGGCGACGACACGCTGCAGAAGCGGACGCAGGGCTATGTGGTGCCGGAGAGCTTCAACCACGGCACGTCCGAGCAGCGGGCGCGCTGGTTCTCGAACGGATATGAGAACGGGCGTCTGGAGGACTGCGACACGTTCAGCGGCGAGATCTGAAAAGGTTGAGCCGAGGGAAGAGGTCGCTCAACGCTCCGCCAGTGCCGGTTCCCCCTTGCGCTCGCGGATGAGGTTGACGAAGCGGCGGAACAGATAGTGCGAATCCTGCGGGCCCGGCGAGGCCTCCGGATGGTGCTGCACCGAGAACACCGGCCGGCCGGTCAGGGCGAGGCCGCAATTCGACCCGTCGAACAGTGAAACGTGAGTCTCCTCAACGCCTTGCGGCAGCGACTTCCCGTCGACCGCGAAGCCGTGGTTCATCGACACGATCTCGACCTTGCCGGTGGTGTGGTCCTTGACCGGGTGGTTGGCGCCGTGATGGCCCTGATGCATCTTGACGGTGCGGCCGCCGAGCGCGATCGCCAGGAGCTGATGGCCGAGGCAGATGCCGAAGATCGGGATGTCGGCGGCAAGCAGGTCCTTGATGACGGGAACGGCATAGTCGCTGGTCGCGGCCGGGTCGCCGGGGCCGTTCGACAGGAAGATGCCGTAGTCGACGGCGACGACGTGGAACGCGCCCTCGTCCTGCTCCCCGTAGCCCTTGTTCCAGACCCAGGCGGTCTCCTTCCAGCCGGAGGACTGGCCGGAGGAGACGCTTTTCGCCAGGTCGAGGCCGAGCAGGCCCGGCCATTCGGCGGCCTTGCGCCGGAGGGCGTCGACGTCGAAGCTGCCGTCGGGCGAATGGGCGATGACGGCGTTGGCCGCGCCCTTCTCGCGGATCAGCGCGGTCAGCGCGCGGGTGTCGATGCCGGACATGGCGACGACGCCGCGGCGCTTCAGCCATTCGTCCAGATGCTGGGCGGAGCGGTAGTTCGACGGATTGGTGATGTCGGCCCGGAAGATGGCACCGAGCGCGCCGGCCCGTGCGGCGGGCGTCAGGTCCTCGATATCCTCGTCATTGGTGCCGATATTGCCGATATGCGGAAAGGTGAAGGTGACGATCTGGCCGGTATAGGAGGGGTCGGTGAGTATCTCCTGATAGCCGGTGAGCGCAGTGTTGAAGCAGACCTCCGCAACCGTCTCGCCGGTGGCGCCGATGCCCTTGCCCTCGACGACCGTGCCGTCGGCCAGCACGAGAAGCGCGGTCGGGCGAGGTGGAGCCCAGGCGTCGTCCGGCTGCGATAGGTGATCGGTCATCTGGTTCTCCGCATCGTGATTGAAGACGGCTTGAAAGCAGGCCGTGCACAGACCATATGGCGCGGCGAATGGGATGGATGCGCCGGGCGGCGCCTTCCACGCGGAACCAGATAAGGCCTGTGCAGGCCGCGGACAATAGAGCACCGGCCGTGCCCGGTCAATTTGACCGGACCTGCACGGCAAAGAAGATCATAGTGCAGCGAAATCAGTCGTTTATCCCCGCAAACGGTTTGCATGCCGATTTGCCGGGGATTATGGTTCGTTGCCGCCACAGGAGACGACTCATGCGCGAGCAGATCGCAGAGGCACTGAGACAGGCGCAGAAGACGCAGGACAAGAGGCGGGTTTCGACATTGCGGCTGATCCAGGCCGCGATCCAGGATCGCGACATCGCCAGCCGTGGCGCCGGCAAGGACCCCGTCAGCGACGACGAGATCCTCCAGATACTGACCAAGATGATCAAGCAGCGCGAGGAATCGGCGCGCGCCTTCGAGGAGGGCAACCGGCTCGAGCTCGCCGAGCAGGAGCGGGCCGAGATCGTCATCATCAAGCAGTTCATGCCGAGCCAGCTCGGCGAAGCCGACATGCAGGTGGCCTGCGCGCAGGTGGTCGACGAGGTCGGCGCCGACAGCCTGCGCGACATGGGCCGCTGCATGAGCGTGCTCAAGTCGAAATATCCGGGCCGCATGGATTTCTCCAAGGCGAGCGGCATCGTCAGGGGAATGCTGCAGTAGCGCGGCAGCTCGGCGTCAGCCGCTCTTCGGTTTTTTCCGGGAGCGGGCGGCTTGCGCCGACACGTTCAATGCCACGGCGGCGCGGATGAGCGTCTTCAATGCCGCTTCATCGATCTCCTCGCCCTCGTGGAGATCGATGGCTCGCCTGGTGTTGCCTTCGAGACTGGCGTTGAAGAGGCCCGCGGGGTCGTCAAGAGAGGCGCCCCTGGCGAAGGTCATCTTGACGGCGCTCCTGTAGGTCTCGCCGGTGCAGATGATCCCCGCATGCGACCACACCGGCACGCCGCGCCATTTCCACTCCTCGACCACATCCGGATCGGCCTGCCTGATGAGGCGGCGAATCCGGGCGAGCGTCTCGCCTCGCCAGTCGCCGAGCTCCTCGATCCGCGCGTCGATCAGCTCCGAGGGAGAGGCGGACGCTTCCTTGTCCGCCGGGCCGGATCTGGTCTTCTTCATGGCTGCCGCACCTCGCGATCCGCCGCTCACATCTTCTCGCCGGGCAGGCGGGCGGCCTGCTTCACCCAGTCGGCGAACTGCTTTTCGTCGAGCTGGCCCTCGTGGATGTCGAGATAGCGGACTTCCGGATGTTTGGAAGTGCCGGGCGGGACGGGATCGAGCGACGTGCCGCGGAAGAAGGTCACTTTGACGTATTTCGTGAAGCAGTGATAGCTGACGAACCAGCCCTCCTCGCCCTTTGCTCCGTAGAGGGGCGAGTTCCATTTGACCGCCTTGCGCACGCCGGGGGCAGTGCGCTCGATGATCGCGTCGAGGCGGCGCCCGACGTCGCTCTTCCAGCCGGGCATCGCCGCGATATAGGCCTGCACGGGGGCGTCGCCGTGGCCCTTTGCGATCTGCGGATTGCCGCCGGAGAGGAGGACGGGTTTTCCGTCATCGGGCCTGGGTTCGCTCTTTGCGGACTTCTTCGACGTCTTGCCGGCCATTGCGCTTCTCCTATCCGCCGCCTGAGGACCTTCCTTGGTGGCTGGCCGAAATGGATCGGCGGCGTCTTCCTCCCGACCCTATTCCTATACAGGCTGGTCGGCGAGCGGCAAGCCGGGCTGTGGATTGCGGGCGTTGTGCCCAAGCTTCCGGCGCAATGCCCGCCATCAATGCCTATATAGCGTTTCGACGGGACCGACCGATGCGCTTCTCCACCACCTTCCTCGACGAGATACGCGACCGCGTGCCGATTTCATCGGTGATCGGCGCACGCGTCACATGGGACCGGAGGAAGACCAACACGTCGCGCGGCGACTACTGGGCCTGCTGCCCGTTCCATGGCGAGAAGTCGCCCTCCTTCCACTGCGAGGACAAGAAGGGGCGCTATCACTGTTTCGGCTGCGGCGTCTCGGGCGACCATTTCCGCTTCCTCACCGAGCATGACGGGCTAAGCTTTCCCGAGGCGGTGGAGCGCATCGCCGAGCTTGCCGGGGTGCCGATGCCTGCGCGAGACCCGGAGGCGGAGCGCCGCGAGGCCAAGCGCATGTCGCTGATCGACGTGATGGAGACGGCGACGCGCTTCTTCCAGGAGCGCCTTCAGGGGCCGGAGGGCGCCAGGGCGCGCGCCTATCTGCGCGACCGCGGCCTGTCGTCGGTGATCCAGCAGACATTCCGCCTCGGCTATGCGGCCGACAGCCGCAACGCGCTGAAGGAGCATCTCGCCGGCAAGAACGTGGCGAAGGAGCAGATCGAGGCCTGCGGCCTCGTCGTCCACGGACCCGACATCCCGGTCTCCTACGACCGCTTCCGCGACCGGATCATGTTTCCGATCGAGGATTCGCGCGGCCGGGTGATCGCCTTCGGCGGCCGCGCGATGTCGGCCGACGTGCCGGCCAAATACCTCAACTCCAACGACACCGAGCTCTTCCACAAGGGCAATGTGCTCTACAACTTCCTGCGCGCGAGGAAGGCGCAGGCCAAGGGCGGCACGATCATCGCCGTCGAGGGCTATATGGACGTGATCGCGCTCGCGCAGACCGGCTTCGAGCACGCCGTCGCGCCGCTCGGCACCGCGCTGACGGAGAACCAGCTCGAATTGCTGTGGCGGATGAGCGGCGAGCCGGTGCTGTGCTTCGACGGCGACGCGGCGGGGCTCAAGGCGGCGCAGCGCGCGGCCGATCTCGCGCTGCCGCTGATCCGGCCGGGCAGGACGCTGCGCTTCGCGCTGCTGCCGGAGGGCAAGGATCCGGACGACCTGGTGCGTCACGGCGGGCCGGAGGCGTTCCGGGCCGTGCTCGACGAGGCACGCCCGCTCGCCGACCTGTTGTGGATGCGCGAGACGGCCGGCGGCGTCTTCGACACGCCGGAACGGCGCGCCGCACTGGAGCAGCGGCTGCGCGAGATGACCGGACGCATCCGCGACGAGAGCGTGCGCCGGCACTACAGCCAGGAAATGCGCGAGCGCACCATGGCCTTCTTCGGGTCCGACCGGCGGCGGCGGGGCGGCCCCGATCGCCCGGCGGGCGGGCGAGGGCGGCCCGGCGAGGCGCATGGCAGGCTCGCAGTGTCGGAAAGCCTCGCCCGCTCCGCATTGCTGAAGTCGAGCGGCGGCTCGTTGCCGCCGCGCGAGACGATGATGCTGGTGGCGATGATCAACCACCCGCGGCTTCTCGACGATTTCTCTGCCGCTTTCGAGGAGATGGAGCCTGACCATGACGGCCTGAAGCGGCTCCATGCGGCGGTTCTCGACGCGCTCGCCCATGGCGCGCCGCATGAGCGCGAGGCGCTGATTGCCGCGATCGAGCGCGCCGGCCTTGCCGCGGAATGGGAGAAGGTGGTGGCGCTGGCGCGCCGGACGCGGCAATGGACGGTGCTGGAGGATGCGGCTTACGAGGATGTCGGCGAAGCCTTCGCGCAGGCCCATCGTCTCCACAGCCGGGAGCGCGAGCTGAAACGGCAGCGCGCGAGCGTCCAGCAGGCGCTAGCCGAGGCGGTGGAGGGTGGCGAGGAGCAGCAATCGGTGCGGCTGCTCGGCGTGCTGGGCGAGATCAACTCCGACATCGCCAATCTGGAACGGCTGGAGGCGCTCGTCGACGGTTTCGGCATCTCGTCGGGACGTGTCTGACATCGTCGGCCGGCGCTACCAGCGGAAGCAGGCTTCGATATTGTTGCCGTCGGGATCGAGCACGAAGGCGCCGTAATAATTGCCGGCGCCTTCGCGCGGACCGGGCGCTCCATTGTCCCTGCCGCCTGCCGCGATCGCGGCCTTGTGGAAGGCGTCGACTGCTGCGCGGCTCGGCGCGACAAAGGCGATATGGGCCTGGTTGAGGCCGGCCCGCGACCCTCCCACCCAGTAGGAAGGGCGGGTGATCCCGATCCACAGAAAGGGGATCGGCTCCTCGGCACTGCGGCCGAACAGGAACGCCTCGTCGCCATTGTCGGCGGTGGAGAGACCGAGCGGCGCCGCGATGGCGTCGTAGAAGCGGCGCGCATCGGCAAGATTGGTCACGACAAGTCCGGTATGGTCGAACATGAGACAGAATGCAGGGCCGCGGATATGGTTCCAGCGACAATCGATGCCGTCCGGCCATGGTGTGCCCTTGCGGCGCAGGTTCGGCACTCTACATATGCGTGGAAGCGCCGATGGCGCTATTTTCGGTTCCGGTCGGGCCGGAGATGTCGGCAGCATTTGATTCGCTTTTTTGTCACGAATCGGGTCAGGCTGCTTGACCTTCCGCGGAAATGACGGAATCAGGACGAAGACGGCAGGTGACGAGCGGGCAAGAGCCGCACGGGACGTGGATGACGGAACGCTGGCCTCGAATGGTACGCCCACGGCTCGGCAGGGTTAATCGGGAATTAGGATGATCGCGGATAGTCGCGCCTGACGCGCAGACTGATCCGCTTGCTCCCTGCACAACCGCTGCAGATTGGCTCACCTGCCCCGACCGGTTTGGAGAATTGGCATGGCATTGAAAGAAAAGGAAGAGGTCGAGAACGAGCGCGAGGGCACGACCGACGGCCCCCTGCTCGACCTTTCCGACGACGCCGTCAAGAAGATGATCAAGGCCGCCAAGAAGCGCGGCTATGTCACCATGGACGAGCTCAACGCGGTGCTGCCCTCCGAGGAGGTGACCTCGGAGCAGATCGAGGACACGATGTCGATGCTGTCTGACATGGGCATCAATGTCGTGGAGGACGAGGAGGCCGGCGAGGAGGGCGAGCAGCAGGCCGAGGCGGAAGAGGACAACGAGGCCGCCGAGCAGACCGGCACGGCCGTCGCCACGACGACGACCAAGAAGGAGCCGACCGACCGCACCGACGATCCGGTGCGCATGTATCTGCGCGAGATGGGCTCGGTGGAGCTGTTGTCGCGCGAGGGCGAGATCGCCATCGCCAAGCGCATCGAGGCCGGTCGCGAGACGATGATCGCCGGCCTTTGCGAGAGCC
>CAYYZC010000075.1:3588-11312 GCA_964475605.1 uncultured Chelativorans sp. | reverse complement strand
GGCAACACGATCACCGCGGCCGGCTACAAGACGCGGCCCTTCGACCGCATCCTGCGCGAGGTGCAGGCCTTCTTCGAGGTCCACCGCGCCGAGGGAACCCATCCGGGCGGCGTCCATGTCGAGATGACCGGCAAGAATGTCACCGAATGCACCGGCGGGGCGCGCGCCATCCGCGACGAGGAACTGCAGAACCGCTACCACACCCATTGCGATCCGCGGCTCAATGCCGATCAGGCGCTGGAGATGGCGTTCCTGGTTTCGGAATTGCTGAAGAGCGAGAGGACGGGCCAGTCGCAGAAGCAGGTTGCGATCGGCTGACGCAGGCCACTCGGCCTGAATCTCAGGCCGGGGGCCGTGCGTAGATGGAGATCGCTGCCGGATGCACCTTGAAATGCGCGGGCGTGGAGGTGACGATCTCCCCGTCCGTGTTGACGGGCATCGGGTTTGTCGTCTCGATGTCGAACTCCACGCAGCGTGCCGTGCGCACCTCGCTCCACGCGCCATGGCGGCCGGAGCGGAATGAGCGCAGCATCAGCGCCAGCTTCCAGACATTCTGCATCTCGAGGCTGTAGAGGTCGAGATGACCGTCGTCGATGGCGGCGCTCGCCTCGACCACATTGCCGCCGCCATAGTGGCGGCCGTTGCCGACAGCGATCTGGTACGTCCGCGCCGAGATTGTCCGTCCCTTTTCGGTGATGCGCGCCTTGAACCGGTCGGCCCTCGACAGGACCCGCATCGCCGCGACCGCATAGCCGAAGCGGCCGAAACGGCGCTTCAGCTCGGGGTCGAGGCTGCGGGCGAGCTCGGTGCTCAGCCCGATGCTGGCGACGTTGAAGAAGGCATGGCCGTTGACGGTGCCGAGATCGACGCTGCGCCTGTTGCCTTCGACGATGACGTCGGCGGCCTCGATGAGGTCCAGCGGGATCGACAAGGTGCGGGCGAGGTCGTTTGCCGTGCCCATCGGCATGATGCCGAGCGGCAGCCCGCTCTCCATGGCGGCGACCGCGGCGGAGGAGACCGAGCCGTCGCCGCCGCACACGATCACCAGATCGGCGCTTTCGCGCAGCCTGACGATGTCGCGCGCGATCTCCGGCAACGCCTCGAACGGCTCGACGGTGACTGCCAGCCCGCCCCGGCGCAGCCGCTGCAGGATCGGCTCGACCGGCTCGCTGCCGCGGCGGGCCTTCGGATTGATGAGGAAGAGCGCGCGCCTTGGTGCCGGTGCTGACATTCTCGCCTTCGCCTGGATCGAGCCGGTTTGTCGGTGTGCAGATAGGGAGGGAAGGCCGGCTTTGCGATATATGGAACGTCGGGTCGGCCATTTCTTGCCCCCGCCCATGCCCGGCGTCGCATTTTTCTGTTCGCAGCATCAAGAACTCTGCGATTTTCCGCTTCGGCCGGCCGTGGCAGAAATAACCATCAGGGAGGACAAGGCGAATGGCGCATGAGATCAGGACCGGCGGCTGCCTTTGCGGCGCGGTGAAGTTTTCGGTGAGCGGGTCGCTGCGCGGCGTCGTCTATTGCCACTGCTCGCAATGCCGCCGGCAGACCGGGCATATCTATGCCGCCACCAATGCCGCCAGGGACGATGTCGAGGTGACGGGCGAGGAAAACATCACCTGGTTCGCCGCCTCCGATTTCGCCCATCGCGGCTTCTGCGCGACCTGCGGCTCGGCGCTGTTCTGGAAGCGCGATGACGGCGCCGACATCTCGATCATGGCCGGCACGTTCGACCAGCCTTCCGGTCTCGTCGAGGAGAGCCATATCTTCGTCGCCGACAAGGGCGATTATTACGAGATCACCGACGGCCTGCCGCAATTCGAGCGGTCGAGCGCATCGACCAGCGTCCGCGAGGCCTGACCGCCTACCGTCCTCTGCGCGACGACCAGACCGGCATCAGGTCGCCGGGCCGGGGGCTCGCGGCGAATACGCCGCGCGCGATGGCGCGGGCCATGGTCGCGCCGGCCGCAGCCGACATCTCCATCGTCGCGGCCTGGTCCGGCACGATCCCGCTGGCGCCGGTCGCAAGCGCGAAGACGAGATCGCCATCGGCCGGCGTATGGGTCGGCCAGATGGCGCGCACGAAGCCGTCATGGGCGGCGACCGCCAGCCGCTTGGCGGCGGCCTTGTCGAGCACGGCATCCGTGGCGATCACGGCGATCGTGGTGTTGCCGGGCGCGGTATGGTTGAATTTCCACCTGATGGCGGATGCGTCCGCAGGCATGGGCGAGGGCAGGCCGAGCCCGCCGAATTCTTCGCCGATCTCGAACGGGGCGGCCCAGAAATGCGGGCTTTCCCCGACGGTTACGGTACCGACAGGGTTGACGACGACGAGCGCGCCGAGTGTGATGCCGCCGGCAAGTTGCGTCGATGCCGATCCGAGCCCGCCCTTGAGGCCGGCCGTCAGCGCACCGGCGCCGCCGCCGGCCGTGCCGATCTCGAACCCGGCGCCGGCCGCCTCGGCCGCCTGGTAGCCGAGCTCGCGATAGGGCGGATATCGCGGCCAGTCCTTGTCGCCGCCATTGATCAGGTCGAAGATGATCGCCCCCGGCACGACCGGCACGCGGGCGTCCCGCACCTTGACGCCGATGCCTTGCTCGCGCAGCAGGGCCTGGACGCCGGAGGCCGCGTCGAGCCCGAAGGCGGAGCCGCCCGAAAGCGCGACGCCGTGGATCTCCTGCAGCGCGTTGTGCGGCTCCAGCGCGTCGGTCTCGCGGGTGCCGGGCGCGCCGCCCAGCACGAGCGAGCTTGCGACCGCGGGCCGGTCGCAGAGCACCACTGTGACGCCGCTCTTCAGCTTCTCGTCGTCCGCATTGCCGACCCTGAGCCCGGCGACGTCGGTGATGAGGTTCCTGGGACCGGTGCGAAAAGCCAACGCTGCTACTCCACCGGCACGAATTCGTCGCCGTCGAAGCGGAACAGCCGGTAAAGCTCCCGTTCGAGGTCGCCATTGGCGGTGAAGCCGACCTGGCCGATCGCGGTGGGGAACTCGCTCCCGGCAAGGATTTCGGGCAGGGTGCGCCCGCTCTCCTCCTGCAGCGTGAGCGCGCTGCCGGTCAGTTCTACGGCCGCATAGGTCGGCAGCACATAGCCCTCCGGGATCACGCCGGCCTCCGCGAAATCGTCGAGCACGGCCTCGCCGGCCAGATCCGCCCATTCCGGCAGGCCGATCATCAGCACGCCCGGCGCCAGCGGTACGTCGCCCTGTGCGGCGCGCAGCGCTTCGCCGCCGGCGATCGTCAGCTCGTAGCCGAGCCCTTCGGCGTCGCGCGCCATGATCGCGATATCGGCGCGGTCGCCGCCGACGAAGACATGTGTCGCGCCGGCATTGCGCAGCCGCCCGACGAGGCCGATCTGGTTTTCGAGCTGGGGGCGGAACGTGTCGAAGAAGACCGGCTCCAGCCCCGCGCTCTCGGCCGCGGCGCGCACCGTCTCCGACAGCTCGCGGCCGTAGATCGTGCCGTCGTCTATGATCGCGAAGAGTGCGCCGCGCCAGATGCGCGGCACGATCTCGGCGACGGCCGCCTGCTCGGCACCGGCGCGCGGACCCAGCCGGTAGAAGAGCCATCCGGTCCGCTCGCGCCGGTCGGTGAGCGAATCGGTGCGCAGCGCAGGCGAGATCACCGGCACCCCGGCCTCGCTCAGCGCCGGCAGCGCGCCTTCGGCGGCCTCCGTGCAGAGGAAGCCGACGACGATCCGCACGTCCTCCGCCAGCAGCCGGCGCGCCGCTTCCTCGCCGCTTTCTGCAGTGCAGGCTTCCGTCACCTCGACCAGCTCGGCATCGACCTTGAGCGAGGCGAGGTCGGCGCCGCCGCGCATCTGCCCGGCAAGCACCTGCATCGTCTGCTCGTCGGGCAGGACGAGGCCGATCCGCCGCTCCTGCGCTGCCGCCGGCAAGGACAGGGCGTGGAGCAGGCTGGCGCTCAGAACCAGGATCGCGAACCGCATCGGCTGCATCGGCTTTGTGTCGGCTCCCCCAGGCGAAGACGGTCCGACTAGTAATGGCTGGCGGCAGCGCAGGCAACAGGCGAGGCAGAACGCTTTAACCGGGACGTGAAAGGGTCTATGGACCGGCAGGTGCCGCTCGCTTGTTGCGCGATCGGCGCGACCTATATCGTTGTAGGGCAACTGGCAGGGCAGGCAGGATCTTCGTGCTGAACAAGAATGAAGTCGAACCGCGTCATTATCGCGAGGCGATGAGCCGTTTCGCCGGCGCCGTCCATGTTGTGACGACCGATGGTGCGGCCGGCCGCCGCGGCGTCACCGTGATCGCGACCTGCTCGGTGTCGGATGATCCGCCGACGGTTCTGGTATGCCTCAACCGGCTGAGCCGCGACAATGACTGCTTCGCGGAGAACGGCGTCTTCGCCCTCAACACGCTGTCGAGCAGCCAGAACGGGATCGCCGACGCCTTTTCCGGCCTGACCGGCCTGACGCAGCCGGAGCGCTTCAGGCTCGGCGAGTGGGATACGATCGCGACCGGCGCGCCGGCTCTGGTCGATGCGCTCGCCACCTTCGACTGCCATATCGTCGAGACCAAGGACATCGCGACGCACCGCATCCTTTTCGGCCGCGTCGCCGGCGTCAGGATCGGCGAGCCGGAATCCTCCCTCATCTATCACCGCAGGGCCTATCATGGGCTTTGAAGGCTCCCGTCAACCACGGAGACATGATGGCTGAGACCATGCCGCGTCCCGTGCCCGCATCGATCGACGATACCCTCGCCATGCTCGGAGAGGCCGACTATGTCGCCGACAGGTCGCTGGCGACGGTGCTCTTCCTCGCGCTGCGCATGCGCCGGCCGCTCTTCCTCGAGGGCGAGGCCGGCGTCGGGAAGACCGAGATCGCCAAGGTGCTGGCCGATGCGCTCGGCCGCAGGCTGATCCGGCTGCAATGCTATGAAGGCCTCGACGTGGCCTCGGCCGTCTATGAGTGGAACTATGCCGCGCAGATGATCGAGATCCGCATGGAAGAGGCCGTCGGCGGCGTCGAGCGCGATGCGATGGAACGCAACGTCTTCTCGGAAAAATACCTGATCCGCCGCCCCGTCCTGGAGGCGCTGGAGGGGAAGCCCGGCGCGGCGCCCGTCTTCCTGATCGACGAGCTCGACCGCACCGACGAGGCCTTCGAGGCCTTCCTGCTCGAGATTCTCTCCGACTTCCAGGTCACCGTGCCCGAGCTGGGGACGATCAGGGCCGCCGAGCCGCCGATCGTCATCGTCACCAGCAATCGCACCCGCGAGATCCACGACGCGCTCAAGCGCCGCTGCCTCTATCATTGGGTCGACTATCCCGATGCCCGGCGCGAGCTTGAGATCGTCGAGCGCAAGGTGCCGCAGGCCAATGCGCGGCTTTCGGCCGAGGTCGTCGCCTATATCCAGAAGCTGCGCAAGCTCGACCTCTTCAAGTCGCCCGGCGTCGCCGAGACCATCGACTGGGCGAGCGCGCTCACCGAGCTCGACAAGGTCGCGCTCGACCCGGAGACGGTGTCGGACACGATCGGCGTGCTGCTCAAATATCAGGACGACATCGCCCGCATCGGCGAGGGTGAGGGGCGGCGCATCCTCGACGAGGTCAAGGCGGAGTTGCAGGTCGCGGAGTGACATGAACGAAGGCGCAAGGGATGGCGGACCTCGGGCCGATCCGGACGGACGGATCGCCGACAACATCGTCTACTTCGCCCGCACGCTGCGCAAGGCCGGCATGCGCGTCGGCCCGGCGGCGGTCAAGGATGCGATCGAGGCGGTGCTGGCGGCAGGCATCTGCGACCGCGACGATTTCTACTGGACGCTGCATGCCGTTCTGGTGAAGCGCCGCGAGGACCATGCGACCTTCGACGAGGCCTTCCGGCTGTTCTGGAAGTCGCGCGAGCTGATCGAGAAGATGATCGCCATGTTCTCGCCGCTGGCGCCGGAGATGCGCGAGCGCGAGAAGCAGCGCGCGGCGCAGTCGCGCGTCTCCGACGCCCTGTTCGAGGGCCACCGGAGGAACCAGCCGGTGCGCGAGATACCGGAGGTGGAGGTCGATGCGCGGCTGACCTTCTCCGGCAACGAGGTGCTGCGCGACAAGGATTTCGCCCAGATGTCGGCGGCCGAGCTCGCTTCGGCGCGCAAGGCGATCGCCGCGCTGACCCTGCCGCACGATTTCGTTTCGACGCGCCGTTTCCGGCCGGCCCCGCGCGGCCGTGCCGATCCGCGCGCGATGATGCGTGCCGCATTGCGCACCGGCGGCGGGCTGATCCTGCCGAAATACCGCTCGGTGCGCGAAGTGCACCCGCCGCTCGTCGCCATCGCAGACATTTCCGGCTCGATGAGCCAGTACAGTCGCATCTTCCTGCATTTCATGCATGCGCTGGCCGGCAGCCGCCCGCGCGTCCACAGCTTCGTCTTCGGCACCAGGCTCACCAACCTGACGCGCCAGCTCCGCCACCGCGATCCCGACGAGGCGCTGGCCGATTGCGCTGCCGTCGTGAAGGACTGGTCCGGCGGCACGCGGATCGGCGAGACGCTGCACGAGTTCAACCGCCTGTGGTCGCGCCGCGTTCTCGGGCAGGGCGCGACGGTGCTGCTGATCACCGACGGGCTGGAGCGCGACCGCATCGACGGGCTGGAGAAGGAGATGGAGCGGCTGCACAAATCCTGCCGCCGCCTGATCTGGCTCAACCCGCTGCTGCGCTTCGACGGCTTCGAGGCGCGCGCCCGCGGCGTCAGGGCGATGCTGCCGCATGTCGACGAGCTGCGCCCGGTCCATTCGCTGGCGGCGCTGGAGGACATCGTCGCCTCGCTTTCGGGGCATGCCCGGCGCGAAACCGACCCACGGACATGGTTGAGCCTTGGCAACAGGGCGGCCTGATGTCCATATTGTCCATAAGGAGGTTCCTCCCATGACCACAAGCCAGACGCTCGACCAGACGCGCGATCCGCTGACGATCGCCGAAGACTGGATGAAGGCCGGCCGCGATGTCGCGATCGCCACCGTCGTCGAGACCTGGGGCTCCGCCCCGCGCCCGACCGGCAGCCATCTCGTCATCGATGCCGACGGCAATTTCGAGGGCTCGGTCTCCGGCGGCTGCGTCGAGGGCGCCGTCATTGCCGAGGCTGCCGACGTGCTCGGCAGCGGCGAGCCGCGCATGCTCGAATTCGGGGTCGCCGACGAGACGGCCTGGCAGGTGGGGCTTTCCTGCGGAGGCCGCATCAGGGTCTATGTCGAGCGGCTTGGCTGAGCCATGGATCCCAATCTGCTCAAGCAACTCAATGCGGAGCGCCGGGCAAGGCGCGCCGCCATCCTGATCACCGATCTCGGCGACGGGCGCGACCGGCTGGTGCGCGAGGACGACAGGGTGGCGGGCCCGCTCGGCGAGGCGGTCGCCAGGGCGTTCCGCTCCGGCCGTTCCGGCACGGCGGAAGCCGAGGGACGCAGCTTCTTCCTCAACGTCCATCTGCCGCCGCCGCGCCTCGTCGCGATCGGCGCGGTCCATATCAGCCAGGCGCTGGCGCCGATGGCGAAGATCGCCGGCCTCGATGTCGAGATCATCGACCCGCGCACCGCCTTCGCCACCTCCGAGCGTTTCCCCGATGTCTTGCTCCATGCCGAATGGCCGCAGGACGTGCTCGCCGCGCGCCCGCTCGACCGCTTCACCGCGCTCGCTGCGCTCACCCATGACCCCAAGATCGACGACATGCCGATCCAGGCCGCGCTCGGTGCGGGCTGCTTCTATGTCGGCGC
>CAYYZC010000075.1:0-3488 GCA_964475605.1 uncultured Chelativorans sp. | reverse complement strand
GGTACCCTGCTTGCCCATTCCGTCTCGGCCGGTGCGCGCCGGCTGCGCAAGGCGCACCGGCTGACCGCCGAGGACATTGCGCTGCTTCGGGCGGAGGGGATCGGCGAGGTGATCGTCGCCCGGCTCGAGCCCGGCGACCTGGTCGAGGACGAGGCGGCGGCGCGGATCGCCGCAGCGCTTCGCGTCGCCGGGGTCGAGATCAAGCCGGCCGCCACCGGCCGTGTCAACATCCATGCCGAGGATGCGGGGCTGTTCACGGTCAGCCCGTCGGTGATCGGCCGCATCAACGACATCGACCCGCGCATTACGCTGGCGACGCTGGAGAACCACGCGGCAGTCGAGCCGGGCCGGATGGTGGCGACGGTCAAGATCATCCCCTTCGCCGTGCCGGGCGCGATCGTCGAGGCGGCCGAGGCGATTGCAGGCGAGGACGGCGCCTTTCAGGTCCATCCGTTCCGCAGCCTGCGGGTCGGCGTGGTGCAGACGGTGCTGCCCAGCATCAAACCGAGCGTGCTCGACAAGACTGTGGGCATCACGGCGGAGCGGTTGCAGCGTTCGGGCAGCTCCATCGTCGCGGAAAGGCGGGTGCCGCATGAGGCGGGCGCCGTGTCGGGCGCGATCGCGGAGCTTCTGGACGGAAGCGATCTCGTCGCCGTCTTCGGTGCTTCGGCCATGTCCGATCCGGCCGACGTCATCCCGGCCGCGATCGAGCAGGCCGGCGGCGAGGTCGAGCGCGTCGGCATGCCGGTCGATCCCGGCAATCTGCTGGTGCTGGGCGAGGTCGCGGGCAAGCCGGTGCTCGGCGCGCCCGGCTGCGCGCGCAGCCCCAAGCCCAACGGCTTCGACTTCGTCCTCGACCGCCTGCTGGCCGGGATCGACGTGAACTCGGCCGATATCGCCGCCATGGGCGTCGGCGGGTTGCTGATGGAGATACCGTCGCGCCCGCAGCCGCGCGAGGGGCGCGCGCCGAAACGTGCGGAAGCGGGCATCCTGCTGCTTGCCGCCGGACGTTCGAGCCGTATGGGCGGACCGAACAAGCTGCTCGCCAGCTTCGACGGCGAGCCGCTGATATGCCGCGTCGCACGGCGCGCAGTGGCCGCGAAGGCAGCGCGCACCATTGCCGTGCTCGGCCATCAGGCGGCGGACATGGCGCCGTTGATCGCCGGGACGGGGATCGAGACGGTCGAGAACCGCGACTATGCGCACGGCCTGTCGACGTCGCTCAAGGCGGGCATCGCCGCGCTCGGCGACCGGGTCGACGGTGCGCTGGTGATGCTGGCCGACATGCCGGGTATCGAGACGGCCGACCTGGAGAAGATGATCGCCGCCTTCCGCCGTGCGGGCGGCACGGCCGTGATCCGCGCCACGCACAACGGCAAGCGCGGCAATCCGGTCATCCTGCCGCGCGCCTTGTTCGAAGCGGCGATGCATCTGGAGGGCGACACAGGCGCGCGCCATCTCGTCGAGCAGGGCGAGCTCGACGTGGTCGAGGTCGAGCTCGGCGAGGCGGCGAGCGTCGATGTCGACACGCCCGATGCCCTGCGCCGGGCAGGGGGTGTCCTCACCTGATGAGATTAACGCGATCCGGTGTCGCTGCTGCGGCCGCCATGCTCCTGTTCTTGATGGCGACCGCAGCTTCGGCACAGGCGCAGCTCCTGAAACCCTGGAAGGACCGGCTTTTCGCCTATCCGCAGACGCTCGCCACCGGCGCCGGCGGGCGCCATGCGACGGTCGACTACAGCGAGGAGCGCGACATCGACCAGCGCGACCAGGTGCCGGAGCGCCGGGTCTGGGGCAAATATGTCGATCTATCCGTGCGACGCGGCCAGCAGGACCTCGTCGCCCGCACCGGGGCCGGGCCGGTCGCCCATATGGCGGTCGGGACTAGTGAAGATGCCCGCTTCATCGTCGTCTATGTCCACGGCCAGGGCGGCAACCGCGCGCAGGGGATGAACGACTACAGTTTCGGCGGCAATTTCAACCGCATCAAGAACCTCGCCGCCGGCAATGGCGGGCTCTATCTGACGTTCGACGTCTCGGGTTTCGATGCCGCCGGCGCGGAGCGCGCAGCGGAGCTGCTTCGGCTCTACATGGAAAAGTCGGCGGATGCGCCGGTCTATGTCGCCTGCGGCTCGATGGGCGGGGCGATCTGCTGGGGGCTTGCCGACGATGCGCGGATCGTGCCGCGTCTCGGCGGCCTGCTGCTGCTCGGGTCGATGTGGCACGACCAGTTCCTCCAGAGCGCCGCATTCCGCGCCCGCACGCCGCTCTTCTTCGGCCATGGCAGCGAGGACAGGGTCTTCCCGGTCGAGCGGCAGGAAGCGTTCTTCCGCCGCATCCTCGACGCGGCGCCCGGCTATCCGGTCCACTTCGTGCGCTTCGAGACCGGCACCCACGGCACGCCGATCCGCATGACCGACTGGCGCGACACGCTCAACTGGATGCATTCCGTCGACTAGGCTCCAGCTTGCGCCCGCTGGATGGCCTCGCTATAGCCCCTGTCGGCAATCAGGCTATCGACAATCCAGCCAATCCGCGGAGATTCCATGTCGGTCGACATCGCTACCGTCAAACGCGTCGCCAAGCTCGCCCGCATCGCCGTCGACGAGGACGAGGCGGAACGCATGACCGGGGAGCTCAACACGATCCTCGGCTTCGTCGAGCAGCTCGAGGAAGTCGACGTGGCGGGAATCGAGCCGATGACCTCGGTGATCCCGATGGAGATGAAGAAGCGCCAGGACGCCGTTACCGACGGTGACCGCGCCGACGACATCGTCGCCAACGCGCCGGCGACCGACGAGAATTTCTTCCAGGTCCCGAAAGTCGTGGAATAGGTCAGGCCCGCAATCCTCGACTGTCCTGATTCTACAAGAAGAAGCTTCCGCAATGACCGATCTGCCCCGCCTTTCCATCGCCGATGCCCGTGACGGGCTGCGCGCGAAGGAATTCACCGCGCTCGAGCTGACCGAAGCCTATCTCGCCGCGATCGACGCCGCCAACGACACGCTCAACGCCTATATTCGGGTGACGCATGACAGGGCGCGCGAGATGGCGCGGGCTTCTGACGCGCGCATCGCCGCCGGCGGGGCCGGTGCGCTGGAAGGAATTCCGCTCGGCATCAAGGATCTGTTCGCGACCGAGGGCGTGCACACCCAGGCCGGGAGCCATATCCTCGATCGCTTCGAGCCGCGCTACGAATCGACCGTCACCGCCAATCTGTGGGCGGACGGCGCCGTCATGCTCGGCAAGCTCAACATGGACGAGTTCGCCATGGGCTCCTCCAACGAGACCAGCTATTACGGGCCGGTGAAGAACCCCTGGCGCGCCCGGGGCTCCAACATGGACCTCGTTCCGGGCGGCTCGTCCGGCGGCTCTGCGGCTGCCGTCTCGGCGTGGCTGTGCGCCGGCGCCACCGCCACCGACACCGGCGGCTCGATCCGCCAGCCCGCCGCCTTCACCGGGACGGTCGGCATCAAGCCGACCTATGG
>CAYYZC010000074.1:0-11468 GCA_964475605.1 uncultured Chelativorans sp. | reverse complement strand
TGGATGTTGCCGTTGGCATAGGGCGGGCCGTCGTGGAGGACGAATTTCGGCCGGCCGGCGGCGTCCTCGCGCAGCCTTTCATAGAGGTCCATTTCCTGCCAGCGGGCGACGAGCCTGGGCTCCTTCTCGGGCAGGCCGGCGCGCATCGGGAAATCCGTCTGCGGCAGGTAGAGCGTCTTGGAATAGTCGAGTTGATCGGCGGTATCGGTGGTCATGGCCTTGTCGCCGCGTCGAGCAGGCGTCCGCTGGGGTGGGAGATGCCGGCAGGATGACGCCGGCGCGCGCGAACCCGGACCATCCGTCGGCCTTCAGGCCGACCGGAAGGCCGGGCCGATAATTCGTATGCCGATCACGGGGCGGAACGGGTCGCTCATGGGCCGGCTTGTAGCGGAGGCGGGCGTCGGAATAAAGAGCCTACCAGGGCAGATCGAAGCGATAGCGGGCGGAAACGCCCACGGTGAACTGGTTCTCGTCGCCGCGCTCCTCGACCAGGCTGGAATCGGCGGCGGGTCCGGTAAGACGCTCATACTCGCCGAACAGGCTCGTCGACAGCCGCTCGCTCGCCGCCCAGGTGACGGCGCCGCCGAACCCGGCCGATTTCATGCCGCCGTCGGGATCGTAGGGCGCGAGCCCGGAACGGCGCGCCTCGCGCGCATCGACGCCGTAATAGGCGTCGAGATAGCCGGACGAGGCGAAGGAGAGGCGCGGGCCGCCGGAGATCCGCACCGTCGGCGTGACGTCGAAGAAGGCGTCGGCGGTAAGATCGGCGACGAGCCCGTCATGCGCCCTTATGCCGTGACGGACCTCGCCGCGTACGCGCAGCCACTCGGTCGGATAGACTTCGGCGAAGCCGCCGATCTCGGCGCCCCAGCGCACCGGGTCGAGGCCCCTGAGATCGTCGGAACTGTCGTCGTCGCGCGGGAACACGATCTTGCCGACCGGGCCGGCGCGGAAACTGCCGGTGTCGATCAGGCCGAGCGAGATATTGTCGTTGCGCGAGGTGAAGGGCTGCACGCTGCCGCCGTGACGCCCCAGCGAGACGAGCGGCTGGGCGAAGAAATGGTAGGAATCGTCGCCCTCGTAGCGCGGCGCGTAGAAGCCGGCCGCGCCGACGCTCAGATACCAGTTCGAATACCAGGGCAGGGCGGGTGCCGGCCCGGCCGGCGGCGGCTGGTAGAGCTGGTCGGCGGCGAATGCCGCGCCCGCGCCGAGCGCAACGGCCAATCCAGCCGCGAAAACCTTGATGCCTTGCATGCCCGCCCGTCCCCTTACGCACCACAAAAGCAGGGTTGAGGCATCACAACTGCGGCAATTGCGTAAACTTGCGATTAATCATGCCCGGCTCACCGGGTAGGTCATCCCTGTCCGAAGGAGAACCCGGCGTCGAGTTCGGAAAGCGGGCGCACGCCCTGGAGCAGCGCGCGGGCCTCTTCCTCGTCGCGGCGCATCTGCGCGGTGAGCGCATCGAGCCCGTCGAACTTCACTTCGCCGCGCAGGCGGCCGAAGAAGAAGACGCGGCAGGTCTCGCCATAGAGGTCGCCGGAGAAGTCGAACAGATAGGTCTCCAGCAGCGGCACGCCGTCGCTGTCGATCGTCGGCCGGCGGCCGAAGCTCGCGACGCCGTCATGCAGCGACCCGTCGGCACGCCGCAGCCTGACCGCATAGATGCCGTAGGCGAGCCCGTTCCAGTCCGGCAGCGCCATATTGGCGGTCGGATAGCCGAGCGTCCGCCCGAGCTTCCTGCCGCCGGTCACGGCCGCCTCGACGGCATAGCGATGGCCGAGAAGCGCTGCCGCCGATGCGACGTCGCCCTCCTGCAGCAGGGCGCGGATGCGGCTCGACGAGACCGTCTCGCCCGCCTCGTCGCCGAATGCGGCGACGCAGGTGACGCCGAAGCCGGCCTGCCTGCCGGCCGCGGCCAGGAAATCCGGGGTGCCCTGGCGGTTCTTGCCGAAATGGAAGTCGAAGCCGGTGACGACATGGGCGGCGCCGAGCCCGCCGACCAGCACCCGCTGGACGAAATCGTTCGCCGACTGCGCCGCGAAACCGGCATCGAAAGATTGCTCGATGACGCCGTCGAAGCCGAGCAGTTCGAGGAGCCGCGCGCGGATCGGCGCCGTCGTCAGCCGGAACACCGGCCGGTCCGGCTTGAAGAAGCTGCGCGGATGCGGCTCGAAGGTCAGCACGACCGCGGGGCGGCCGCGCTCGCGGCTTTCCTCCAGCGCCCGTTCCAGCACGGCCTGGTGGCCGCGATGCACGCCGTCGAAATTGCCGATCGCGACGACGCCACCCTTCAGCGACGCCGGCAGGCGCCCGATCTCCTCGATCCGGTGCATTTCCAGTTCGCGCATGATCGCCGCTACCGCAGCTTCGGCATGATCGCGACCGGCTCGTAGCCGTGCCGGGAGAGGAAGGAGGCGAGCCTGTCCGGATCGGGATCGGCACCGCCATATTCGCCGGCATGGATGCCGCCGGAGATGTAGAGCGCGTCGAGCCCGAAATCGGCCGCGCCCTTGATATCGGTGAGCACGCCGTCTCCGATCGCCAAGGTCTTTTCGGGGATCACTTGCGCACCGGCGATCCCGGAGGCGGCCGCAAGGGCTGCCTCGTAGATCGGGCGGTGCGGCTTGCCGGCGATCATCGTGCGCCCGCCGAGCTGGGCGAAGTCGCGGGCGAGGGCGCCGGCGCAGAAGAGCAGCCTGTCGCCGCGCTCGACGACGATGTCGGGATTGGCGCAGATCATCGCCAGATTGCGCGAGCGCAGACGCAGCAGCATCTCCGCATAGTCCTCCGGCGTCTCCGTCTCGTCGTCGACAAGGCCGGTGCAGACCGCAACCGAGGCCTCGAATTCCTCCACCAGCTCGATATCGAGCCCGTCATAGAGCGAGGCATCCCTGTCGGGGCCGATATGGAAGACGCGCCGCGGCCCTTCCGCGATCAGCTTGCGCGTCACGTCGCCGGAGGTGACGACGCGGTCATAGGCGTCGCGCGGCACGCCGAGCCGGTCCATCTGCGCCTCGACGTCGCCCCGCGGCCGCGGGGCGTTGGTGATGAGGACGACGGTCGTGCCCGCCCGGCGCGCTCGCTGCAGCGCCTCGCACGCATCGCCAAAGGCCGCGACGCCGTTGTGGACCACGCCCCACACGTCGCACAGGATCGTCGTGTAGCCGTCCGAAATCTCGTCCAGCGAACCGATCGTCCGGTTCATGTCTTCTCCCGCATCTGTTGGCGTCGACAGGCTGGCGGATTAGCCGAAGGCGATGGCGGTGTCACGAGGTTTCCGGACGGGCCCGATCCGGCACCGCTGCGCGGCAGGCGTGGTTAACGCCTCGTGCATCGCATGCGTGGAATTCGCGCCACTGCAAATACAGGACGTTAAATCGGCAATGGCATTCTACGGGCAGCGAATTCACTCCATTCCCGGGAACAACCTCGATGTTGCGAAGCTTCATCGCCGACCGTCGCGGAAATTTTGCAATGATCGGCGCGCTGGCCATGGTCCCGCTGCTGGGCGCGCTGGCCCTGGCCGTCGATTACACGGAAATGTCGCGGCAGCGCCAGGCGACGCTCAACGCGCTCGACGCCGCCGGCATCGCCACCGCGCGCCGCTCGGTGGAAGGCGCCACCGACGTGCAGCTCGTCGCCTTCGCGCGCGAGTTCTTCGACGCCAATCTCAGCGATGTCGATCCGAACAAGGTCGAGCTCGACATCGTCCTTCCCAGCAGCGATGCGGGCGGCGGCATGCTGAAGCTGACCGCCCATACCGACTACGATCCCTGGTTCGTCGGAGCGGTGATGAAGCTGATCGGCAGCGCGTCCTACGCGCCGCTGTCCTTCGAGGCGATGACGGAAGTCAGGCTCAAGAACACACTCGAAGTGGCGCTGGTCCTCGACAATTCCGGCTCGATGGACTTCAACGGCTCCGGCACGGGCAAGAAGCGCATCGACCTGCTGAAGAGCGCCGCCAAGCAGCTCGTCGACACGCTGGCCCAGCAGGGCGCGCAGATGAAGCAGGTCGACAAGCCGGTGCGCTTCTCGCTGGTGCCCTTCGCGGCTTCCGTCAATGTCGGGCCGGGCAATGCCGATGCGTCCTGGATGGACACGCAGGGCCGCTCTCCCGTCCATCACGAGAATTTCGACTGGTCGACCATGAGCACCAGCTACAAGGTCGAGAAATCGAACGGCGTCTACCGCAAGACTGGCAATGGCTGGGGCGACCAGAAGAACCAGGTCACCACGCGGTTCACCCTCTTTGACGATCTGAAGCGGATCACCAAGGAGGAGGAGACCTGCACCGGGCGCGATTCGAACCGCAAATGCACCACCACCTACACCTATGCCTCCTATGCGGACTGGGGCGGCTGCGTGGAGACGCGGCCCGACCCTTACGCCTATGACAACACGGTGCCCTCGACCGGGACGCCGGCGACGCTGTTCGTGCCGATGTTCGCCCCCGACGAGACGGACTATCGCGACAGTTGGAGCCGTTCGGCGATGGGCAACTGGTGGGCCGATGCGACCGGCAACTCCAGCCATTCCTACCGCCAGTCCTACATGCCGAAATATTTCGTCGCTGCCGCGAAGGGAACGCGGGCGGCGGGCATGTATGAAGGCCCGAACGGCATGTGCTCGACCAAGCCGATCACGCCGCTGACCGACGTGACGACGACGGCCGGGCTGAAGAAGATCAAGGACGCGATCGACGCGATGGAGCCGCTCGGCGCGACCGACGTGCCGGAAGGCACCGCCTGGGGCTGGCGCACCCTGTCGAGCGGGGAGCCCTTCACCGAGGGCCGGCCGGACCACGAGAAGGGCAACGACAAGGTGCTGATCGTGCTCACCGACGGCGAGAACACCTACTACACGCCCTCCTCCCTCGGCTACAACGACCTCGCCGGAAACAAGTCCGTCTACTCCAACAAGGGCTATACCGGCACCGGCTACAATGGCGGCTCGACGACGCGCCTTTTCATGGGCACCAACGTCAGCAAGTCGGACCACTCCAACACCAACTTCAACAAGGCCATGAACCAGCACATGGACACGGTCTGCCAGAACGCCAAGGACGCCGGCCTCATCGTGATGACGGTGGCGCTCGACCTCAGCAAGTCCGTCGCGGTGGAGAAGGCAGCGATCGAGGCGCTGACGCGCTGCGCCTCCGATTCGCGCTTCCGCCGCGATCCGTCCGACCCGAGCAAGGCGGCCAAGCTGTTCTGGAACGCCAATGGCAGCAATCTGGCGGAGAAGTTCAAGGAGATCGCCAACGAGCTCTCGAATCTGCGGATCGTCGGCTGACCCGCTCCGGCGGCCGGCTTGGCGCGCCGCGCCCGAACGATGAACGTGAATTGATACTGGCGGAGGGGGAATGGCTTCGCTCGTCCGGCGATTCCTGCGCGATCGCGCCGGCAATTTCGCGATGGCCCTGGCCGTCGCGCTGACGCCGATCATGGGCGGGCTGGCGCTCGCCCTCGATTTTGCGGAGATGAACCGGCAGAAGCAGGCGACGCTGAATGCGCTCGACGCGGCCGGCATCGCGGCGGCGCGCCATCTCGTCTCCGGCGCCGACGGCGCGGCCGTGCAGGCCTATGCGCACGCATTCTTCGAGGCCAATCTCGGCCCGGTCGATCCCGGCGACACCGAGCTCCATCTCGCGCTGCCGAACAATGAAGCCGGCGGCGGCACACTCAGGCTGAGCGCCGAGCTCACCTACCGGCCCTATCTCCTGCCGGTGTTCAGCGAGCTGCTCGATCCGTCCTCGCAGGCCGACGGCGAGGTCACCTTCAATGCGCGGACCGAGATCAGGCTAAAGAATACGCTCGAAGTCGCGCTGGTGCTCGATAATTCCGGCTCGATGGACTATCTCGGCACCGGCTCCGGGCAGAAGCGGATGACCCTCCTGAAGGCCGCGGCCAAGCAGCTTGCCGACACGATGTCGCTCCAGTCGCAGCATGTCAGGCAGGTCGAGAAGCCGGTCCAGTTCGCGCTCGTCCCCTTCGCCGGCTCCGTCAATATCGGTCCGCAGAATGCCGGCGCGCCCTGGATGGACACGCTCGGCCTCTCGCCGGTCCATCACGAGAATTTCGACTGGACGACGCTCGACGAGCCGGACCGGCGCGCCGAGCGGATCGATGGCGTCTGGCGCAAGGCCGGCACCGGCTGGGGCACGCAGGAGGGCGACGTCCTGACGCGCTTCTCGCTCTATCGCGACATGCGCAAGGTCGAGTCGCGCGAATGGGTCTCGACCGGCCGGGAATTCGTCTGCACCGAGCACCGCGACAACGGCACCTGCAAGGAGGGCGAGTGGCGCAACGGCTATTACGAGAACACCATCGGGCCCTATGCGAGCTGGCAGGGCTGCGTCGAGGCGCGGCCCTATCCCTACAACGCCAATGCGATGGCGCCGATCCATAACGGCGCCGGCGATCCGGCGACCCTGTTCGTGCCGATGTTCGGCCCCGACGAGCCGGGCGACAGATGGGCGACGGAGGACAAGCCCTACCCGTCCGGCTACGGCGCCGCCAACAATTGGTGGAACGATTTCTCCGACAGCGGCTCCGGCCAGGCGCGCCAGCGCAACATGGCGAAATATTACGAGCTGCGGCCCTACGGCGCCCAGTCGCCGCAGGGCGCTGGCCCGAACTATTCCTGCACCACGCGGCCGGTGACGCCGCTGACCGACATCTCGACCGAAGCCGGCCTCGCCTCGATCAAGTCGGCGATCGACGCGATGCAGGCCAACGGCGCGACCAATGTCCCCGAGGGCATGGTCTGGGGCTGGCACATGCTGGACGGCATCGAGCCGTTCGCCGAGGCGCGGCCGATGAGCGAGCGCGGCAACGACAAGGTCGTGATCGTGCTGACCGACGGCGAGAACACCTATTACACGCCGGGCTCGCTCGGCTATCAGGATCCGGCTGGTAACCGTTCCACCTATTCCGCCCACGGCTATGTCCAGCCGGGCTATGACGGTGGCACGGTCGGACGCCTGCTCGACGGCACCGGCGCGGGCGTCGGCAAATACGACTTCTCGAATTCCAACTACACACGCGCCATGAACGATCATTTCGCCACGCTCTGCGGTAACGCCAAATCCTCCGGCATCATCGTCATGACGATCGCGCTCGACCTCGACGAGGACGATTACGGGCAGGCTGCCGCGATCGAGGCGCTGAGGCAATGCGCCTCCGATTCGCGCTTCCGCAGCGATGCGCAGGATCCTTCCAGGCCGGCCAAGCTCTTCTGGAACGCGACCGGGGCCAGCCTGTCGAAGGATTTCGAGGAGATCGCCGACGAGCTGTCGAACCTGCGGATCGTCAGTTGAGCGGCGAAACGGCTTCCGGCAGCGTCTCGCACGCCTGCCGAGCCGCTTCCTCGATCAGATCCTCCAGCGCTTCCGCCGTCAGGGAATAGTTGAAGAACAGCTTCTTCGACTTCGTCGCGCCGCTCCCCGCCGAATATCTGATCTCGACGCGGTCCCAGGCGAAACCGACCGTCCGCAGCTCCCATTGCGAAACCGACACGATGCTGTCGAGGCGGATGGTCGAGGTCAAGGCGCCGAACTCGACGGTGAGCCGCCCGTCGCCGATCCGAAGCGCGTGGCTCGGCAGGATCATGTTCACCGCGACCGCGGCGAAAGCCGCCGCGACCGCGGCGAACAGATAGTAGGCGAGGCCCTCGCGGACGGCGAGAAACGCCGCCAGCGCGGGCGCCATGCCGAGCAGGAAGATCAGGAATCTCGGCCATAGAGGCTCGTGGAGTTCGACGGGCATATCCGATCTTCGATGTCGCCTGGGATAGAGCGTTTTTGGTTTGACTGTCTTCTGATACCCGACTAGCTTTCCCTTAGGTCAGGTGGGTTTGGGGGGCAAGCGGAATGGCTACCATTACATTTTCCGAATTCTCGATCGGGACGGCCAATCCCGTCTTCGCTTTGTCCGGCAACACGGTTTTCACCACCGGCGGGATCCGGAGCGACAGCTCCAATCCGACATCTCCGGTGCTCGCCGGTTCGGTTTCCAGCTTCGATCCTCCCATTGCCGTCCAGTTCGAGAAGCCCGTCGATTCGGTCTCCTTCGACTCGGGCTACTTCGACAATATTGGCAGCACCAAGATCTCTTTCCTGGACAGCCAGGGCAACGTCCTCCATTCGCTTTTCAACACCGGCTACGGCATCCAGAAGTTCGACTTCAAGTCCGACATCGGCATTGCCGGCATCTCGATCCGTGCGACCAGCTTCGAGGATCAGGGTTTCGCGATCGACAACCTGACGATCGGCAACAGCTTGGGGATCTCGGCTCCGGGTATCGCGGTGGTGGCCGACGGGGCCGGCGTGGAAAGGGACCTCGGCGCCATCGAGGATCAGCGCGGCCGCGTGATCCTCGACAGTCTCGGACCGGGCGACGGGACCGACAAGTTCGTGTTCCAGGCCGGATACGATGCGGAGGTCACGTTCCGTGTGTCGCTGGCCTCCAATCCCGGCGTCAGCAACGAGGTCGTCGCCAACGTCAAGGGCGGCAAGACCGGCTATCTCTCCATCACCGATATTTCCGGCTACGATCCGGCGGAGCAGTACAATCTCCACATCGTCGACGTCAAAGCGCTGACCGACTCCAAGGAAGCCAAGATCGATCAGGCGGCGCGCGACTTCGCAGAGCAGCTCATCAAATTTGCGGCGATCGACTACAAGGTCCTGATCGCCGCCCTGGCCGAGACCATCGAGAACGCCGACGATGCACGGCTGTTCTACCAGAAGCTGGGCAAGGGGCTCGGCAAGGCGAGCTTCCTGGTCGACGGGCTGTTGCGCATCGACAATGTCGTCAATGCCGACAACCCGGCACGCGAGCTCTTCGCGCAGCTGGTCGACTTCGCGGCCAATGTGGCCGTGAGCCTCGGCGCCGGTGCGGCGGCCAGCCCCTTCGTGACGCCCTTCGCCGGCGCCGTGATCGGGGTCGGCTCGGGGATCGTCTATACCGTGTTCGTCAGCAACAGCGTGCAGGAAGGCGCCCGCGAGCTGTTCGACGAGACGATCGGCGGCGGCCAGAACAAGGCCATCATGCTCGCCGGGATCGACGCCGACAGCTTCCACTTCGCCCTCCAGTCGGAGGCCGGCTACGGCGACGCCAACGGCGGCAAGGCGGTCGAGTTCGATGCCGAGTGGTACCTGTCCAAATACGGGGATGCGTCTGCCGGCGTGCGGTCCGGCGAATACGCATCCGCCTATGCCCATTACCTGGAAGTCGGCATCAGCCAGGGATATTCTCCCAACGCCTCCATGATCGTTCTCGACAAGAGCGAGGTGGTGGGCGCCGGCTTGCCGATCTCCGCCATGATCGACACCCGCACCTCAATTTTCGAGGTCGAGCTCGGCTCGCTGCTCGGCGACGGCAATCATGCCGTGGAAGCCGAGTTGCTGCCCCTGATCAACGAGGATCGGACCGAAGGTACCGAGCTTGCCATCGATCCGATGCTGTCGGCGCTGGCCAATCGCAAGGCGCAGGACCTCGCGCGCAATTTCGACACGGACCCGACGATGCGCATCGTCGCCGAGGGCGCCGACTGGGCCGAGGAGTGGAGCAACGGGAAGAGCCTCGAGGAGGGAAGCGAGGACCTGCTGGGGCGCGAGGCCACGGTCGTGGTGGCGGCGATCGCCTCCACCGGCATATCGGCGCAGCAGGCCGTCGCCGAGTTCCGCAAGATGATCGAGACCCGCCATTTCCTCATTGACTCCGGGATCACCAAGATCGGCATCGCCGAGTTCGGCGGCGTCTGGGTCCTGATCGGCGAGAAATCCGGCCTCGGCACGGGACCCGTGTATGAGGAGGTCGGGACCGTGGTGCGCGCCGGTGGCGACCAGGACGATCGCATCGCGCTCGGGAGCTGGTTCGGCACGATCGACGGCCGCGGCGGCGACGACGAGCTCTTCGGCGGATCCGGAGCGGATCTGCTGATCGGCGGGGCGGGAGCCGACTTGCTCGTTGGCGGCGGCGGCATCGATACCGCCTCCTACGCCACGGCGAAGTCCGGCGTCACGGCCAATCTCGGCAACAGCGCGCTCAACAAGGGCGACGCGCTCGGCGATATCTACGATTCCATCGAGAACTTGGTCGGGTCGTCCAAGGGCGACAGGCTTTCGGGCGACGATGGCGCCAATATGATCTTCGGCGGCGGCGGCAAGGATGTCCTGAAGGGCAAGGGCGGCAAGGACATCCTGATGGGGGGCGGCGGCAAGGACAAGCTCGTCGGCGGCGGCGGGAAGGACGTGCTGACGGGCAATGGCGGCAAGGACACGCTGAAGGGCGGTGCCGGCAAGGATCTGCTGAAGGGCTCGGGCGGCAACGACAAGCTCAAGGGCGGCGGCGGCGGCGACGTGCTGAAGGGCGGCGGCGGAAACGACACGCTCATCGGCGGCAAGGGCAAGGACAAGCTCACCGGCGGCAAGGGGGCCGACAAATTCGTCTTCGAATCCGTCGGCGACAGCCGCGGCGGGAAGCAGGACATCATCATCGACTTCAAGCAGAAGCAGAAGGACAAGATCGTCCTGCGCAAGATCGACGCCGAGAAGGGGAAGGGAAATCAGAAGTTCGATTTCATCGGCACCGACGCCTTCTCCAAGACCAAGGGCGAGTTGCGCTACGAGCAGAAGGGCAACAAGACCTTCGTCTATGGCGACGTGAACGGCGACGGCAAGGCCGATCTCGCCATCCAGATCAAGGGCACGATCGACCTGAAGGCCGGCGACTTCCTGCTCTGAACATCGTCCTGACCGGGCGCCGCGACCTGTGCGGCGTCCATGCGCGAGCCCTTGCGGCGGATACGCTCCGGCGCGGCCGCATGCGTCTTGACTCTCGAAATGCGAGATACTATTTCAGCGCCACCTTGGCACTCGTCTTGGGCGAGTGCTAACGGGGCTCCGGCATCGGCCGGATCGAGGTGATCAAAAATATCCCTATCGAGGATCAGACAAGATGGCTAGCACGAACTTTCGCCCGCTTCATGACCGTGTGGTCGTTCGCAGGGTCGAGTCCGAGGAGAAGACGTCCGGCGGGATCATCATCCCCGACACCGCCAAGGAGAAGCCGCAGGAAGGCGAGATCATCGCCGTTGGCGCCGGCGCGCGCGACGAGGCCGGCAAGCTGGTTCCGCTGGATGTCAAGGCAGGCGACCGCGTCCTGTTCGGCAAGTGGTCGGGCACCGAGGTCAAGCTCAACGGCGAAGACCTGCTGATCATGAAGGAATCCGACATCATGGGCATCATCGGCTGATTTCGGCCGGCCCCTGATCATCCAGACATCCCATCATTGGCGCCTCGTGCGCAGGAGATGAAGAAATGGCAGCTAAAGAAGTAAAGTTTTCCCGTGACGCCCGCGAGCGCATGCTGCGCGGCGTCGACATCCTGGCCAACGCGGTGAAAGTGACGCTTGGCCCCAAGGGCCGCAACGTCGTGATCGACAAGTCGTTCGGCGCCCCGC
>CAYYZC010000073.1:0-11636 GCA_964475605.1 uncultured Chelativorans sp. | reverse complement strand
GTCATGCCCGGCGCGCGCATGTTGAAGATGGTGGTGATGAAGTTGATGGCGCCGAGAATGGACGAGGCGCCGGAAAGATGGATCGAGAGGATGACGAAGTCGACCGCGGGACCGGGCTGGCCGGTGGTCGAATAGGGCGGATAGAGCGTCCAGCCGCCGCCATGGCCTGTCGAGCCGGGGGCTCCGGGGATGAACATGGAGACGAGGAACAGCGCGAACGATACGACCAGCAGCCAGAACGAGATGTTGTTCATCCGCGGAAAGGCCATGTCCGGCGCGCCGATCATGATCGGGACGAACCAGTTGCCGAAGCCGCCGATCAGGGCCGGCATGATCACGAAGAAGATCATCACCAGCCCATGGGCGCTGACGAAGACGTTGTAGGCGTCGGAGTTGCCGAAGATCTGGAGGCCCGGCTCCTGCAGCTCCATCCTGATCGCCACCGACAGCGCGGTTCCGAGGATGCCCGCCGTCATCGCGAAGATCAGATAGAGGGTCCCGATATCCTTGTGGTTGGTGGACAGGAACCAGCGGGTGAAGAACCGGGGTCTGCCGTGATGGATGCTCGCCGACGTCTGCATGGCTCCTTTTCCTTGTTCGTTCCGATCGGCCGACGGGCGGTCATTCCTCCGTCACGATGAGGTCCATCGGGATATCGTGGGACTGCGGGTAGATCGAAGGGAGGCGGCTGCGCGAATAGCCGACGCCGATCACCAGCGGTTTGTTCGGCATGGTGGCGAGCGTGCGGTCGAAAAAGCCGCCGCCATAGCCCAGCCGGTAGTTCGCGGCGTCGAAGCCGACCACCGGAGCGATGACGACGCTCGGCCACACCGCCGGCCCGTTCGAGGGCACGAGGATGTTCCACAGCCCGCGTTCCAGAGGCTCGCCGGGCTGCCAGGCGCGGAACTCCAGCGGCCATGCCTTCCGGATGACGACCGGAAGCGCGATCCGCGCGCCGCGCCGGATGCTTTCCGTCATCCAGTTGCGCAGGTCGGGCTCGCCGCGGATCGGCCAGTAAAGGCTGATGAGGCGACCCTCGACATCGCCGATCGCCTTGTCGAGCGCCATTGCGATGCGCTCCGACAGCGCCTGGCGCTCGTCCGGGTGGACGCCCAGGCGCTCGTCGATCAGCCGCTTGCGCTCGGCCTTGCGCCAACGGGCGACATCGCGCCAGGCGGCCGCGTCGGACGGGGTTTGCGCCCATTGATATTCGGGCTGGAGCTCGTGGAGGAAGCAGGGCGGCGAGGCATATTCCCCGAAGTCCAGGTTCTCGTTGTCTTGGGTGGACATGACGTTGTCTCGATCGCCGCCGGAATCGCGTTTGAAGCAAAGGCGTTCCGCGGATCGGAAGCCGTCGCCCATCCAGAATAATGGGGGCTGGAAAGAGGAAGGCAAACGGAATTAAATGCTGGATAAGCGCAACAATTTTGCATTGTCGGAAGGCTTCAGTGGATACGGACCGCGCCCGCACCTTTCTCGAGATCGTCCGCTCCGGCAGCTTCCAGAAAGCCGCCGAGCGGCTGAACGTCACCCAGACCACCGTCAGCGCCAGGATCAGGACACTCGAGGAGGAGATCGGCCGCCGGCTGTTCGTCCGCAACCGCAACGGCGCCCGGCTGACGCCGGCCGGCCACGAGTTCGAGCGCTTCGCCCAGTCCTTCGTGCAGGTCTGGGAACGCGCCCGGCACCAGCTGTCGATCCCGGAAGGCCGCGTCAGCATCGTCGCCGTCGGCGGCGAGCTGACCCTGTGGAACCCGCTGCTGATCGAATGGCTGGTCTGGATGAAGCGGTCCAGGCCCGAGATCGCGATCCAGGCCTATGTGGGCGTGCCCGACCAGTTGCAGGAGCAATTGCGGACTGGGGTGATCGATATCGCCCTGCTCTACGCGCCCAAGCTGCTGCCGGGCTTCAAGGTCAGCTTCCTCCTCGAGGAGCAGCTCGTGCTCGTGCGCGCAAGGCGGGGACAGGAAGACGACGGACCCGAGGAATATGTCCATGTCGACTGGGGTCCGCTGTTTGCCGCCCAGCACGGCGTCAATCCGGCCTCGTCGGGAAATCCGGGCCTGCTCGTCGGCCTGGGGCCGCTCGGGCTGAACTACATATTGCGGGCCGGCGGAATGGGCTATTTCCGCAAGGGCGCGATCGCGCCCTATCTGGAGACGGGGGAGCTGGAGCGGGTGGCGGACGCTCCGGAATTCACCTATCCGGCCTATGCCGTCTACACGGAGGAAAGCGAATCCAGACCCGGCCTGCAAGCGGCGCTGGACGGCCTGAGGAGCGTCGCCGGCTGAACGCTCCGGGAGCGGCTCACACAGCTTCACGAACCATGCAATTGCAGGCCGAGATAGCGGTCGAGCGTGGCGGCATCCTTCAGGAGCTCGGCGGAGGGCGCGTGGTGGGCGATCGTGCCGCGCTCGATCACGGCCGCCTGCGTCGTCAGCCGCAGCGCCACTTCCGCGTGCTGCTCGACGAGGATCAGCGCCATGCCCTCCGTTTCCGCCATGAGGCGGATCGCTGCGGTGAGCTCCTCGACGATGATCGGCGCCAGCCCTTCAAGCGGCTCGTCGAGCAGGAGCAGCGCCGGATTGGTCATCAGCGTGCGCGCGATCGTCAGCATCTGCTGCTCGCCGCCGGAGAGCTGGCTGCCCATATTGCCGTACCGCTCCTTCAGGCGCGGGAACAGGCCGTAGACGGAGGCGAGGTCCCAGCGGCCGGGACGCGCCGCGACGATCAGATTCTCCTCGACCGTCAGCGACGGAAAGACGTCGCGCTCCTGCGGCACCCAGCCGAGGCCATGGCGGGCGCGCCGGTGCGGCGAAAGCCGAGAGATGTCGCCGCCACGCAGCAGGATCGAGCCGCGGAAGAGCGTCACGAAACCCATGATCGCCAGCAGCAGCGTCGTCTTGCCGACGCCGTTGCGCCCCAGCACGGCGAGGCTGCCGCCTTCGGGCAGCGCCAGCGAGACATTGTCGAGCACCACCGCCTCGCCATAGCCGGCGCGCATGTCGCGGAGCTCCAGAAGCGGATCAGCCATGGCCGGCACCGCCATGGCCCGCATTGCCGAGATAGACCTCGCGCACGCGCGGATCGCTGCGCACCGCCTGCGGATCGGCCTCGAGCAGAACGCCGCCGGCGACCAGCACGATGATGCGGGTCGCGAAGCTGAAGACGATGTCCATGTCGTGCTCGATGAAGAGCACCGAAATGTCCTCGGGCAGCGCGGCGATGACGCTGAACAGCGCGGCGCTCTCGTCCTTCGGCACGCCGGCCGCCGGCTCGTCGAGCAGAAGCACCTTCGGCCGCGTCGCCAACGCCAGCGCGATCTCGAGCAGGCGCTGCTGGCCGTAGGCGAGCGTCCTCGTCGGCCGCGTCGCCGCCTCGCCGAGGCCGAGCCGGGCGAGGATGTCGTGGCTCTCCTCGACCGCGGCCCGGTCTGCGGCGAGCCCGCGCCAGAAACGGCCGGCCGCGCCGTCGCGCTCGCTGACGGCAAGCAGCACCGCGTCGAGCGGGGTCAGGTCGGGAAACAGCGTGTTGATCTGGAAGGTGCGCGTCACCCCGCGGCGCACCCGCGCCGCCACCGGCCTTGCCGTGACATCCTCTCCGTTAAGCAGGATGCGTCCCGAATCGGGCCGCATCTGGCCGGTGATCAGGTTGATCAGCGTCGTCTTGCCGGCTCCGTTGGGGCCGATCAGCGCGTGGCGGGCGCCATGGGGCAGGCTGAGCGAGATGTCGCGCGCCACCTCCAGCGAGCCGAAGGATTTCTGCAGCGCTTCGGTGCGCAGGACCGCCTCGCCCGCCCCGGTCCCGGTCCCGGTCATTGGCGCCTCCCCGCAAGGCGCGCGAGCCAGCCGAGCACCCCGTTGGGCATCAGCAGGACCACCGCCATGAGCAGGATGCCGATGCCGAAATACCAGTATTGCGGGTTGACGCCGGCGAGCTGGTCGCGCGCGACGAGGAAGATGACGGCGCCCAGTATGGCGCCGTAGAGGCGGCCGGTGCCGCCCAGGATCAGCATCACCACGACGTCGGCGGAGCGCTGGAAGCTCAGCACGTCGAGCGCCACCGTGTCGGTCGTCTGCGTCAGCAGGCCGCCGGCGATGCCGGCGATCGCCGCCGAGATGGTGTAGATCTTGCGCAGATGGGCGCGATGGTCGGAGCCGATCGCCGGCATGCGCCGCACATTCTCGCGCACGCCGCGCAGCGCCAGGCCGAAGGGCGAGTTGACGATCCTGCGGCTGACCAGGAAGCACAGGAACAGCACCGCCAGCGAATAGGAATAGTCGGTGTAGCCCCACAGGTCGAAGCGGAACATCCCCAGCACGTTCCAGGTGGCGACGCCGCGCAACCCGTCGGTGCCGCCGGTGAGCCAGGACATCGCATTGGCGAGCTCGTAGGTCAGCAGGCCGAGGCCGAGCGTCACCATGATCAGCGCCAGATGCTGGACACGCACGATCAGGTAGCTGGCGACGAAGCCGACCAGCCCGGCGAAGGCGCCGGCGAACAGCAGGCCGCTGATCGGCTCGCCCCAGCCCGCCTTGCTGAGCAGGCCGGCGGCATAGGCGCCGAGGCCGAAGAACATCGCATGGCCGAGCGTCACGATGCCGGCATAGCCGAGGATCAGGTCGACCGAGATGGCGAACAGGGCGGCGATCGCGATCTGGCTCGCCAGCGTCAGATAGGTCGGGAAGAAGAAGAAAGGGATGAAGGCGGCGAGCCAGAAGGCGATCTCGAAATAAGACCAGCGGCTCTGGTGCCTGAGCCAGGCATGGGGGTCGGCGTGCGTCGTATCGGTCATGATGATCCACCCATCCCGCCTCACCGCTTTCCGAACAGCCCGAGCGGGCGGACGAGCAGGATCGCCACCAGCAGCAGGTAGATGAGGAAGGAACCGATCTCCGGCACGAAATACTTGCCGGCGACGTCGCCGATGCCGAGCAGCGCGGCGCCGACGAAGGAACCGGTGATCGAGCCGAGACCGCCGACGGCGACGACGATCAGCACATAGACAAGGAAGTGGAAGCCGAAGGACGGGTCGAGGCCGACGATCTCGATCGCCAGCGCGCCGCCGAGGCCGGCGAGCCCGCTGCCGACGGCGAAGGTGATCGCGAAGATGCGCTCGACGTCGAGCCCCAGACCCTGCGCGGTGCGCTGGTTGTCGACGGCGGCGCGGATCTGCGCGCCGAGCCGCGTGCGCTCGAGCCCGAAGACCAGGACCAGGGTGATCGCCAGCGCCACCACGATGAGGAAGATGCGGTAGATGCCGAAGCGCTCGCCGCCGATCTCGACGGAGCCGCGCAGCCAGCGGGGCATCGGGATCACCTGCTGCACGGTGCCGAAGACATAGGTCGCGACCGCGGCGGCGACGAAGACGAGGCCGATGGTGAACAGGACCTGGTTGAGCTCTCCGGCCCGGTAGAGCCGGCGGAACAGCGTGCGCTCGAAGACGACGCTGACCGCCGCCGCGCCGATGAAGGCGACCGGCAGGGCGAGCAGGAAGGGCAGGCCCGCCTGGCGCATGGCGGTGACGGCGATATAGCCGCCCAGCATGCCGAATGCGCCATGGGCCAGGTTGATGAAGTTCATCAGGCCCATCGTCACGGACAAGCCCACCGACAGGACGAAGAGAAGCATCCCGAAGGCGAAGCCGTCGAAGAGGACGACGACGAGATTGCCCAGCACGGCCGACGCTGCCCTGCCGCCGGCTAGGACCGATCCGCATTTGCCGTTCGGGCGTGGTATGGCCGAGATCGCCCGTTCCGGCGCCGCGCAAGCCCGGCGGAGGATAGTCCCGCCCTCGCTTCCGCTCGTCCAACCGAACGATTTCGTTTCATACCGCGCTCCAAACGCTGAATGCGGATCGGGTCCTAGTTGGCGCCGTGAAGCGGGTCCTTCACCTCGGGTATCTCGTGGATGATGACGTTCTGGAGCTCGCCGTCAACCTCCTGGATCTCGCGGATATAGACGGTCTGGATGACGTCGCGGGTCTCGGGGTCGATCGACATCGGTCCGCGCGGGCTCTCCCAGGACATGCCCTTGGCCGCCTCGACCAGCGCATCGCCGCCGGTGTCGCCCTCGGTCGCCTTCAGCGCCTCGTAGATGAGATGCATGCCATCATAACCGCCGATCGAGAACAGGTCGGGCGAGCGCCCGTCATTGGCCTCGCGATAGGCAGTGACGAACTCGTTGTTGAGCGGATCATCGCGCTCCAGCGTGTAGTGGAAGGTGGTGATGATGCCGCGTGCCGTCTCGCCCATGCTTTCGAGCGCTTCCGGATGGGTCAGCTCGCCCTGGGCGAATATCTTGGTCTCCGGCGGCGCAAGGCCGCGGTCGACCAGCGCCTTGCCGATCGCCGCCGGCTGGGCGCCGCCGGGAACGAAGATGAAGACAGCCTCCGGATCGGCGTCGGCGACGCGCTGCACATAGGCGGAGAAGTCCGGATTGGCGACCGGCGTGCGGTCGGAGCCGAGGATCTCGCCGCCGGCTTCGGTGAAGCCGCGCGAGAAGGAGGCCTCGGCGTCATGGCCCGGGCCGTAGTCGGCGACGAGCGTATAGGCCTGCTTGACGCCGCCTTCCTCGAAGGCCCACTTGCCGAAGACATACTCGACCTGCGGGATGGTCAGCGAGGTGCGCACGATATAGGACGACTGCTCGGTGACGATCGAGGTCGCGGCGTTCATCACCACCATCAGCTTCTGGGCCTCGGTGGCGACCGGCGCGGCGCCCAGCGCCTCGGGCGTCAGGGCGAAGCCGGCGAGGATGTCGACCTGGTCGCGCACCACGAGCTCCTGCGCAACACGCTGGGCGACGTCGGCGGCCGGACCGCCGGTATCCTTCTTCACGATCTCGATGGTCTTGCCGGCGACTTCGTTGCCGTGCTTCTCGATATAGAGGTCGATGCCGGCCTGAAGCTGGTTCGCGGCATCCGCGAACGGCCCCGAATAGGGCAGGATCACCCCGATCTTCACCGTCTCCTGCGCCAGCGCGCCGGACGACAAGCCCAGGCCGAGCCCGAGCACCAATGTGGCTGCCGTTCCCTTGAACATGAAATCTCCTCCCTGTGCCTGCTTCCTCCCGAGGCCGAGACCAGGCTTCATCGGCCTTCTGATGCGAAATGTATACAGGTGTTGGCCTGCAAGCCAAGGGGCCGGGCACGAAGAATTGTCCCGAAGGGCCTGATCGCAGGGCCACCTGTCACGCAATGGTGATGCAGCGGCGGGCCCTTGTGTCACCGACAGACAGCCTGCTTTGCCGCGCCTGTCGGCGATCGGCAAGCCATCGCCTGCGGCGTCCCGCATGCCGCCGGCCCGGCGCGTTGACAGATCGCTGCCGTCGCTCCACTATGCATGCAGATTGTATTCAATCCCCGCACCGGCAGGGACAGAGCCCCGAGGAAATGATGTCCGTGGTGAAGCCGTTCGCGCCTGCATCGGATACGGAGAAGGGCCAGTCCCGCACCGTGACGGCGCTGCTTGCCGTGCGCGAGCTGATCCTGGACGGCGTCCTGGCGCCCGGCAGCCGCATCTCCGAGCTGTCCGTCGCCGAGCGGACCGGCATCTCGCGCACGCCGATCCGGGCCGCGCTCCAGCGCCTGGAGGAGGAGGGGCTGGTCGAGACCATCCCCTCGGGCGGCTTCGCGGTGAAGTCCTTCTCGCAGCAGGAAGTGTTCGACGCGATCGAGATCCGCGGCACGCTCGAGGGGCTGGCGGCGCGGCTCGCCGCCGAGCGGAGCTCGATCGCGCGGCTCGGCCCGCTCCAGGCCTGCCTGCAGGAGCTCGACGAGGTCGTCGAGGCGGCGATTGCGAGCCGTGAAGGCTTTCCCGCCTATGTCGCGGCCAATGCGCGGCTCCACGCGATGATCGTCGACCTCGCCGACAGCCCGACGCTGAAGCGCCAGATCGACCGCGCCGTTTCGCTGCCCTTCGCCTCGCCGAGCGGCTTCGTCATGGCGCAGGCGGTGATGCCGGAATCGCACCGCATCCTGCTCGTCGCGCAGGACCAGCACCGCTGTGTGGTCGAGGCGATCACCAATGGCGAGGGCGCGCGCGCCGAGGCGATCATGCAGGAGCATGCCCGCGTCGCCGCCCGCAACCTGCGGCTCGCCTTCAGCCACGAGAAGGCGCTCGAACGGGTGCCGGGCGGCGTCCTGATCCGCAATGTGAGATGAGGTGAGGATGACCGGGCATCCCATCAGCGCGACACGCCGGCCGGCCGGCGCGGAGACGGCGTCGCTGGCACGGCTCCTCGAGGGCTGCTCGATCGAGGTGACGACGCACGACGCCGGGAGGGTGATCGGCCGGGTCGCTCCGGGAACCGAGATCTTCATCGCCAATCTGCCGCGCGACGGCACCGACGCGATGGTCGCGACCGCAGCAGCGCTGCACCGGGCCGGCCTCGTGCCGGTGCCTCATATCGCGGCGCGCAAGATCGCCGGTCCTGTCGCGTTCGAGGCGCTGGTCGCACGCCTTGCCGGCGAGGCCGGCGTCGAGCGGGTGCTGGCGCTGGGCGGCGACCGCGACGTGCCGGCCGGCCCGTTCACGGAAAGCCTCGGACTCATCGAGACGGGGACGTTCGAGAAGCACGGCATCGGCCATGTCTCGATCGCCTGCTACCCCGAGGGCCACCCGCGCATCGATGCAGCGACGCTGCGCGCGGCGCTGAAGGCGAAGCTCGCCGCACTTGCCGGGCGCGGCATCGAAGGGCGCCTCGTCAGCCAGTTCGCCTTCGAGGCGGAGCCGGTGCTCGAATTCGTCCGGCAGCTTCGCGCCGACGGGATCGCGGCGCCGCTGCGGATCGGCGCCGCCGGTCCAGCATCGCGCACGACGTTGATCAGATATGCCTTGCGCTGCGGCGTCGGCGCCTCGCTGCGGACGCTGCGCGACGGGCCGAATATCGTCACCGGCCTGTTCAGCGCCGAGACGCCGGCGCAATTTCTCGGCGAGATCGCCGACGCATGGGAGCGGGAAGCGGAACCCGGCATCGAGGGCATTCATTTCTTCACGTTCGGCGCACCGGAACGATCGGCCGAATGGGTGCGGGAGGCACGGGCCTGAGGCAGGCGAAGAATCAGGAAAGACTCAAGGGAGGTCGGACAATGGCGGACAAGAATCTGGAGCAGCTCCTCAAGGAGGTGCCGAACACGGTCGACATGCTGCGCAACTCGCAGGTCGGCGCCTATATCTACCCGGTGGTGCCGAACGAGTTCACGAGCTGGCGCGACGAGCAATGGGCCTGGCGCAACACGGCGGTGCTGTTCGACCAGACGCACCATATGGCCGAGCTGATGATCGAGGGGCCCGACGCGCTCAAGCTGATCTCCTATCTCGGCATCAACAGCTTCGCCAATTTCCCGGTCAACCGGGCCAAGCAGTTCGTCCCGGTCAGCCATAGCGGCCATGTCATCGGCGACGTGATCCTGTTCCACCTGGCGGAGAACCAGTACCTGATCGTCGGCCGCGTGCCGACCATCAACTGGGTCGAGTTCCACGGCAAGACCGGCGGCTACGACGTCCGGCTGGAGCGAGACGACCGCTCGCCCTCGCGGCCGGGACCCAAGGCGGTGTTCCGCAAGCGCTACCGCTACCAGATCCAGGGGCCGGCGGCGTGGAAGATCCTCGAGAAGGTCAATGGCGGCCCGATCCCCGAGGTGAAGTTCTTCACCATGAACGAGATCAATATCGGCGGGCGCAAGGTGCGCTGCCTGCGCCACGGCATGTCGGGCGCTCCGGGGCTGGAGATCTGGGGGCCCTATGAGGAGGGCGAGGAGATCCGCGACATCATCTTCGAGGCGGGCAAGGAGTTCGGCATGCGACTCTGCGGCTCGCGCGCCTATGCCACCAACACGCTGGAATCGGGCTGGATCCCGTCGCCGCTGCCGGCCGTCTACAGCGACGAGCAGATGAAGCCCTATCGCGAATATCTGCCGGCGGAAGGCTATGAAGGCCGCGGCGGCTCGATCGGCGGCAGCTTCGTGTCGAAGAACATCGAGGACTATTACGTCACGCCCTACGAGCTCGGCTACGGGCCGTTCGTGAAGTTCGACCACGATTTCATCGGCCGCGAGGCGCTCGAGAAGATCGCCGACAAGCCGCATCGGCGCAAGGTGACCTTCGCCTGGCATGCCGACGACGTGGCGCGCGTCTTCCGCTCCTTCTTCGAGCCGGGGCTTGAGAACTACAAATATATCGACGTGCCCAACGCCAACTATGCCTCGGCCAATTACGACGCCGTCACCAAGGGCAGCAAGGTGGTCGGCCTGTCGATGTTCACCGGCTATTCCTTCAACGAGCGCTCCTATCTGTCGCTCGGCATCGTCGATCCCGACATCAGGATCGGCGACGAGCTGATGCTGGTCTGGGGCGAGGAGGACGGCGGCACGAGCAAGACCACGGTCGAGCCGCACAAGCAGACCGAGATCAGGGTCAAGGTCTCGCCGGTGCCCTATACGCGCGAGGCGCGCGAGAACTACGCCGATAGCTGGCGCAGCCGGCAGGCGGCCGAATAGGGCGTTCCGGGCGGGCCGCGACCGGCCCGCCCTTCGCTGCATCGGTTTCGGCGGACGATCTGTATACACCTTGCGATCGGAGGAGCGAATGGCGGAAGCGCCGGCAGATGGTCCGAAGGCCGAGCCCTGCTTCGACGTCGCGCATCTGGGCCATCTGGAGCTGCTGACGACCAAGCCGCAGGAAAGCCTCGACTTCTTCGTGAACGTCTTCGGGCTAACCGAGAGCGGCCGCGAGGGTGACTCAGTCTATCTGCGCGCCTTCGACGATTACGAGTTCCACACGCTGAAGCTAACTGCTGCGACCACGACCGGCATGGCGCATGTCGGCTATCGTACATCCTCGCAGGCGGCGCTGGAACGCCGCGTGAAGGCGATCGAGGCGATGGGCTGCGGCATCGGCTGGAGCGAGGGCGATCTCGGCCATGGCCGCGCCTATCGCTTCAGGAGCCCCGACGGCCACGTCTTCGAGCTCTATTACGACACCCGCAAATATGAGGCGCCGGAAGCCGAGAAGCCGGCGCTGAAGAACATCCACCAGCGCTATCACGGACGCGGCGCGGCGGTGCGCCGGCTCGACCATTTCAACCTGCTCGCCACCGACGTGCCGAAGATGCGCGACTTCATGACCGGTGCGCTCGGCAGCCGGGTGACCGAGCAGATCGTGCTCGACGGCGGCCGCCTCGTCGGCTGCTGGTTCACCGTCAACAACAAGAGCTACGACATGGCGGTGACGGAGGATCACTCGGGCGCGCATGGCCGCTTCCACCACATCACCTATGCCGCCGACCAGCGCGACGACATCCTGCGCGCGGCCGACATCTTCCTGGAGAACGGCGTCTTCATCGAGACCGGGCCGCACAAGCATGCGATCCAGGGCACCTTCTTCCTCTATGTCTACGAGCCCGCCGGCAACCGGGTCGAGGTCGCCAATTCAGGCGCGCGGCTGATCCTGCAGCCCGACTGGGAGCCGATCATCTGGACCGAGGCGGAGCGCAGGAAGGGCCAGGCCTGGGGCCTGAAGACGATCGAGAGCTTCCACACCCACGGCACTCCGCCGGTGGGAGAAGAAGGGGTGACATGTTGAACCGATCGATCACGATCATACCCCCACCCTTCGCCCCTCGCAACGTCATCC
>CAYYZC010000072.1:0-11643 GCA_964475605.1 uncultured Chelativorans sp. | reverse complement strand
CACCAGCAGCCGCTGCGAGAACGGCTTCTTGATGAAGTCGTCGGCCCCCATCTTGAGGCCGAACAATTCGTCGATCTCGTCGTCCTTGGAGGTCAGGAAGATCACCGGCAGGTCGGATTTCTGGCGCAGCCGGCGCAAGAGCTCCATGCCGTCCATGCGCGGCATCTTGATGTCGAAGATGGCGAGATTGGGCGGACGGGCTCCCAGCCCCTCCAGCGCGGATGCCCCGTCCGTATAGGTCTCCACGCGGTAGCCCTCCGACTCCAACGCGATCGAAACCGATGTCAGGATGTTGCGGTCGTCATCGACAAGCGCAATTGTTGCCATATCTAGCGGCTCCCTCATGAGCGGGTCCCTTCCGGCTGCAAGAGAAGGGCTTATAGGCGGACAAATTGGGTACAAATTGTGGCACAGACGCCGGGCGATGTCGAACCCGCCGTCGAGCGCACCGTCGAGCCCGCTTGGGGCCCGACCCGACGTCCCGGCCCGCCTGCCTTGTCGCGCCACTTGTGCGCCGGCTGCCGGATTTCAAGGGAATATAAACGATTTAAGGCGGACTCAAATTTTTTAAATCGATTATTGGTTTGATATGCTTGGGCTTTTCTGGTTCAGGTCGGTTGACCCGCTCACGAGGTGGTGAGGGGGCGCGTTTCCCAATCTGATCAGGTGGTGAGGATGAAAGAGGTCGGAATTCGCAACCCTGGCGCCGGGCTCGATACCAGCGGACTTTCGACCGATGGAACGGTCTTCTTCAATCTCACCGAGCCGCATCTGGTCGAGGAGGCGGTGCGCCGCGACGAGGCGCATCTGACCGCCCACGGCGCGCTCGTCGCCTATACGGGCCAGCACACAGGCCGCTCGCCGAAGGACAAGTTCGTCGTCCGCGACGAGAACACGGCGCCCAGTGTCTGGTGGGACGCCAACAAGCCGATGACGCGCGAGCAGTTCGACCTGCTCCATGCCGATTTCGTCGCCCATGCCGCAGGCCACGACCTTTTCGTCCAGGATCTCGTCGGCGGCGCCGACCCGCAGCTTGCGCTGCCGGTGCGTTTGATCAACGAGTTCGCCTGGCATTCGCTGTTCATCCGCAACCTGCTGATCCGGCCCGAACGCGAGGCGCTCGCGAATTTCGTGCCGAAGATGACGATCATCGACCTGCCCTCCTTCAAGGCCGACCCGGCGCGCCATGGCTGCCGCAGCGAGACCGTGATCGCCATCGACCTGACGCGGATGATCGTGCTCATCGGCGGCACCTCCTATGCCGGCGAGATGAAGAAGTCGGTCTTCACCGTGCTCAACTACCTGCTGCCCGAAAAGGGCGTCATGCCGATGCACTGCTCGGCCAATGTCGGCCGGGACGGCGATGCGGCGATCTTCTTCGGCCTGTCGGGCACCGGCAAGACGACGCTCTCGGCCGACCCGCGCCGCACCCTGATCGGCGACGACGAGCATGGCTGGGGACCCGACGGCATCTTCAATTTCGAGGGCGGCTGCTACGCCAAGACGATCAAGCTGTCGCCCGAGGCAGAGCCCGAGATCTTCGCGACGACGCGCCGCTTCGGGACCGTGCTGGAGAATGTCGTGCTCGACGACCGGCGCATCCCGGACTTCAACGACGGATCGCTGACGGAGAACACGCGCTGCGCCTATCCGCTGCATTTCATCGCCAATGCCGGCGGGAGCGGCCGCGCCGGCCATCCGAAGAACATCATCATGCTGACGGCCGATGCCTTCGGCGTCATGCCTCCGATCGCGCGCCTGACGCCGGCCCAGGCGATGTATCATTTCCTGTCGGGCTACACGGCCAAGGTCGCCGGCACCGAAAAGGGCGTCACCGAGCCCGAGGCGACCTTCTCGACCTGCTTCGGCGCGCCCTTCATGCCGCGCCACCCGGCAGAATACGGCAATCTGCTGCGCGACCTGATCGCCGAGCACGGCGTGACCTGCTGGCTGGTCAATACCGGCTGGACGGGCGGCGCTTTCGGCACCGGGCAGCGCATGCCGATCCGCGCCACGCGGACACTGCTCTCGGCCGCGCTCGACGGCTCGCTCAACGAGGCGGAGTTCCGCACCGACCCGAATTTCGGCTTCGAGGTGCCGCTGGCGGTCGCCGGCGTCGACGGCGCGATCCTGGATCCGCGCTCGACCTGGGCCGACCGGGAGGCCTATGACCGTCAGGCCGGGAAGCTGGTCGGCATGTTCATCGACAATTTCGGCAAGTTCGAATCGCATGTCGACGGCGACACGCTGGGCGCGGCCCCGCGCGTCCAGCAGGCGGCGGAATAGGACGAGGATGCCCGGCGCGACGGCCGAGCATCAGGTGGGGCATCGGCCGGAGCGTCGATTGCCCGGATAGCCGGCCCCGTCAGTCCTGCGACAGGATCTTCTCGATCTCGGCGACGCTGTGGTTCGTGAGCGTTTTCGGCACCTCGCCGGCGATCCTCGTCTCGACCTCCTTGTGGAACTCCTTGCGCATCTCGCCGAGCACCAGCGGCGGAGCGACGACGATCAGCCGCTCATAGTCGCCGCGATGCGCCATCTTGTAGAGGCGCTCGGCGATCTCCTTGGCGAAGCGCGTCTTCTCGATCCGGTGCCAGTCGGTCTCCTCGACCGCGCTGCGGTGGATCGTCGGACCGTCGTTCATCCGCCCCGGCTGGTCGGTGCCCTGCTCGCGCGTCGGGGCGTTCTCCTCGCGCATCTCGCGGAAGACCTGAAGATGCGGATATTGCGCGTCGCCCTCGTTGCGCAGGAACAGCGCCTTCTCGCCATCCGCCACCACCACCCACATGTCGTGATCGAGCTTGAGGTCCGGCATTGCGCAACTCCTTCTGAACGCTTGACGATCGTTCCAGGCTAACGCCGGCGTCGAGCACCACGTTCCCGCCGGATGGCGAAATCGCCGGCCGGCGGGCATGGCTTTGCGCCGGAGGCCCGGCCAGCGGAAAAGCGATTTCGCGCCGCCCGGCGCCGCGCGAGCGCGTTTCTTCTAAGCGCCGGCCCGAACGGCCAAACTGCGCTCCATGTTTGAAACGCTGCCACAACCGCATGCCCGGCCTGCCAGGCTGCAGGCCTTTCCGATCTTCCTGAAGGTCGAGGGCCGCCGCGTCGTCATCGTCGGCGACGGCGAGGAGGCGCTGGCGAAGGCCCGGCTCCTTGCCCAGTCGAGCGCGGACATCGTCGTCGTCGCGGCTTCGCCCGCCGACGCGCTCGCCGCATGGATCGCGGCCAACGGCGCCGAGCTGGTCGCCGCACCGTTCGCGTCCGGGATGATCGAGGGCGCGGCGATGGTCTTCGCCGCCACCGGCGAGGAGGCCGCGGACCGCGCCGTGGTCGAGGCTGCACGCGCCGTCGCCGTTCCGGTCAATGCCGTCGACCGTCCCGACCTCTGCGACTTCTATACGCCTGCCCTGGTCAACCGCGCGCCGGTCGCGGTGGCGATCGGCACCGAGGGCGCCGGCCCGGTGCTGGCGCAGATGATCCGTGCCCGCATCGATCAGATGCTGTCGCCCTCGCTCGGCGTGCTGGCGACGATGGCCGCGCAATACCGCATGGCGGTCGAGCGGCTGGTGCCGAAGGGGAATGCGCGGCGCCGCTTCTGGCGCGATTTCTTCGCCGGTGCGCCGGCCCGCGCCGTCGAGGCCGGCGATCGCGACGGCGCCTATGACGCCGCCGACCGGCTTCTCGGTCGCGCCGGGCAGTCGGAAGGCCATGTCGCGCTGGTCGGCGCCGGGCCGGGCGCGGAGGACCTGATCACGCTGCGCGCCCAGCGCCTGCTGATGGACGCCGACGTTATCGTCCACGACGCGCTGGTCCCCGAAGGGGTGATCGCGCTCGGCCGGCGCGATGCCGAGCGCATCGCAGCGGGCAAGCGCAAGGGCTGCCATTCGAAGTCGCAGGCCGAGATCAACGCCCTGCTGGTCGAGCTGGCGCGCGCCGGCAGGCGCGTCGTGCGGCTGAAGAGCGGCGACCCGCTCGTCTTCGGCCGCGCCGGCGAGGAGATGGCCGCGCTCCGTGCCGCCGGCGTCTCCTACGAGGTCGTGCCGGGCGTCACCGCGGCCTTCGCCGCCGCCGCCGATTTCGAGCTGCCGCTGACGCTGCGCGGGGTCTCCTCCTCGATGGTGTTTACCACCGGCCACGACCTCAAGGGCGCGACCCTGCCCGACTGGGCGCGGCTGGCGATCGATGGCGCCACGGTCGCCGTCTATATGGGCCGCTCCGTCGCAGGCGACGTGGCGCGCCGGCTCGCCGAGGCCGGCCTGTCGCCCGATACCGCCGTCGCCGTGGTGGAGAATGCCAGCCTCGCCAGCCGCCGCCTGTTCCACGGTACGCTCGCCGACCTGCCGCATCTGGAAGGGCGCGAGGACCTGACGGGTCCCGTCATGACCGTCATCGGCGATGCCGTCGCCGGCGCCTCGCTCCGCAATTCGCAACCTCTCGCCGCGCTGCTTCCCGCGCCAGCAACCGCCTGACAGGAGCCATGCAGATGAAGATCCTCACCGCGAACCGCTTGAGCGATGGCGAAGCTGTGTGGCTCGCCGCCGACCAATCCTGGGCCGAGACGATCGACGCGGCCGAGATCGCCCGCGATCCGGCCTGTATCGAGAAGCTCGAGCGTGCCGGCAATGCCGCCTTCCTCAAGAATGAGGTGGTCGATCTGGCGCTCGTCGATATCGACATCGTCGACGGCCGCATCCTGCCCAAGCGGATGCGCGAGCGCATCCGCGCCGGCGGCCCCACCATCCATCCCGAACTCGGCAAGCAGGCACGGCCTGCCATCTCCGCGGCCGCCTGAGGCGGCGGCCGGACAGAGGCGCCTTCATGTATCGTTACGACGAATTCGATCACGCCTTCGTGCAGTCGCGCGTCGCGCAGTTCAGCGACCAGGTCGCGCGCCGGCTCGCGGGCGAGATCACCGAGGACCAGTTCAAGCCGCTGCGGCTGCAGAACGGCGTCTATCTCCAGCTCCACGCCTATATGCTGCGCGTGGCGATCCCCTACGGCACCCTGTCGTCGCGCCAGATGCGGATGCTGGCCCATATCGCGCGGACCTACGACAAGGGCTACGGCCATTTCACCACGCGCCAGAACATCCAGTTCCACTGGCCTGCGCTGGCCGAGATCCCGGCCGCGCTCGCCGACCTCGCTTCGGTCGAGATGCACTCGCTGCAGACCTCGGGCAACTGCATCCGCAATATCAGCGCCGACCATTTCGCCGGCGCCGCGGCCGACGAGGCCGCCGATCCGCGGCCCTATGCGGAGATCCTGCGGCAGTGGTCGTCGGTCCACCCCGAGTTCTCGTTCCTGCCGCGCAAGTTCAAGATCGCCTTTACCGGCGCCGAGCGCGACCGCGCCGCCATCCAGACCTACGACATCGGCCTGCACCTGAAGAAGGATGCCGCCGGCAGGATCGGGTTCGCCGTCTGGGTGGGCGGCGGCCAGGGACGCACGCCGCTGCTGGCCAAGAAAATCCGCGACTTCCTGCCCGAAGAGCACCTCATCTCCTACGTGACCGCGATCATGCGCGTCTACAACCTCTACGGACGCCGCGACAACAAGTGGAAGGCGCGGATCAAGATCCTCGTCCACGAGACCGGTGCCGAAGAGTTCGCCCGCCAGGTCGAGGCCGAGTGGGAGATGCTGAAGGATGGCGAGCTCAGGCTGCCGGCAGACGACATCCGCGCCATCGAGACCTATTTCGCCCCGCCGGTCCTGCCCGACCGGCCGGAGGGCGACGAGGCCGTGCGCCTGGCCCGCCTCGATTCGAAGGGCTTCTCCGACTGGCTGGCGCGCAATGTCGCCACCCATCGCCATCCCGACTATGCCTGCGTGACGATCTCGCTCAAGGGCATCGGCGAGGTGCCGGGCGATGCCAGCCACGAGCAGATGGACGCCATCGCCGACCTCGCCGAGGAGCTCGCCTTCGACGAGGTCCGCGTCAGCCATGAGCAGAACCTCGTCCTGCCGCATGTCGCCCGCGCCGACCTGAAGGCGGTCTACGACCGGCTGGCGGCGATCGGCCTGGCGACGCCCAATGCCGGCCTCGTCACCGATATCATCGCCTGCCCCGGCCTCGACTATTGCGCGCTCGCCAATGCCCGCTCGATCCCGGTTGCCCAGGAGATCTCCCGCCGCTTCGCCTCGCAGGAGCGCCAGGAGGAGATCGGCGAGCTGAAGATCAAGATCTCCGGCTGCATCAATGCCTGCGGCCATCACCATGTCGGCCATATCGGCATCCTCGGCGTCGAGAAGAAGGGCGCCGAGCTCTATCAGGTGACGCTCGGCGGCTCGGCCGACGAGAACACCTCGATCGGCGACATCGTCGGCCGCGGCTTCGGGCCGGACGAGATCACCGACGCGGTAGAGACCGTCGTGGAGACCTATCTGGCGCTACGCAGCGACCCTTCCGAGACGTTCATCCAGCTCTATCGCCGCCTCGGTGCCCATCCGTTCAAGGAGGCGCTCTATGGAGGCGAAGCCAAGGCTGCTTGATGCCGACCTGGCTGCGCTGGAGGAGGCCTCGGACCTCGAGGCGCGCTATGGCAGGCTCGAGCCGGAGGATGTGATCGCGCTCGCGCTCGACCGCTTCGAGGGGCGGATCGGCACGGTGTCGTCCTTCGGCGCCGATTCGGCGATCCTGCTGCACATGATCGCGGCCGCCGACCCGTCCGTGCCGGTGATGTTCCTCGATACGGGCAAGCATTTCGAGGAGACGATTGCGTATCGCGACCGGCTCGCCGCCGATCTGGGGCTCAGGGACCTGCGCATCCTGACGCCCGACGAGGAAGCGCTCCGACGCCACGATCCGGACGGCATCCTGCACAAGAGCGATACCGACGCCTGCTGCGCCATCCGCAAGGTCGAGCCGATGGCGCGCGCCGTCGATCCGTTCCGCGCCTGGTTCACCGGGCGCAAGCGGTTCCAGTCGAACTCGCGCCAGGGCCTGGCGGTGTTCGAGGCGGTGCGCGGGCGCGTGCGCATCAACCCGCTCGCCGCCTGGGGCACCAGCCAGCTCGCCTCCTATATGCGCCAGCACCGGCTGCGCGAGAACCCGCTCGTCGCCTACGGCTATCTGTCGATCGGCTGCTTTCCCTGCACCGAGCCGGCCAAGCCCGGCGAGGATGCGCGTTCGGGCCGCTGGTCCGGCCAGGCGAAGACCGAATGCGGCATCCATCTGAGCGGGCTCGAACAGTCGCTCACCTCCTCCTCGCTTTGACAACCGGCAGATCAGACATGACCGAGACCGAAACGCCCGAGACCAGGCTGTGGACCGTAAGCGGCTTCCGCGACGATCCCTGGCGTCACGGCGAGAGCGCCGACGACCTTGGCGCCGGGGGCAAGGTGATCCTGCCGCTGGAGGCGTTCCTCGAGCTCGACGAGGAGACGCGGGCGCGGCATCGGGGCGCGATCGGCGTCAAGCTGCTGCCCGGCGAGCGCATCGACGCGCTACTGCCGCATCTCGCCGACCTGCCGCTGGCGGCGCTGGCCTTTCCGGCCTTCAGCGACGGCCGCAGCTATTCCAAGGCGGAGCTGCTGCGCCGCCGCCACGGGTTCAAGGGAACGCTGAGAGCCTGCGGCGACGTGCTCATCGACCAGGTCCCGCTGATGCTGCGCACCGGCTTCGACGAGTTGGAGGTGACCAACGGGACCGCGCTGCGGCGCCTTGCCGAAGGCAGGCCGGGCGGCATCGCCTATCACTACCAGCCCGGCGCCGACGATCGCCATGCCGCGTCGGCGCGCTTCTCCTGGCGCAGGCGTCCCGCCGCCTGAGGGATCGAGCTCCGGTCCGGCCGCATCTCTTGCGCATCCCCGCCGGAAGCGCCATACCCGCCGCGGCAACCATGCAAGGCGGCGGACGGAACTCACGATGGACGGCATCACCCTTCTCAGGCCGGACGAGGCGCGGCGGCTCATCGTCGACGCGCTGCGGGCATCGAATACCGGCGAGACCAATGCCGACTTCGTCGCCGACGCGCTGGTCGAGGCCGAGCTGGCGGGGCAGGGCGGCCACGGCCTGCGGCGGGTTCCGGCCTATGCCGCGCAGGCGGCGGCCGGCAAGGTCGACGGCCATGCGAGGCCGAGCGCCGTGCGCGTCCGTCCCGGCGCCGTCCATGTCGATGCCGCGCACGGCTTCGCCTATCCGGCGATCCACCTCGCTCTAGGCGAGCTCTCCGAGATCGCGCCGGTGCAGGGGATCGCCGTCGCCGGCATCTTCCGTTCGCACCATGCCGGCGTCGCCGGCCTCACCGTCCAGGCGCTGGCGCGCGAAGGGCTGGTCGGCCTGATGGTCGCCAACGCACCGGCCTCGATGGCGCCCTGGGGCGGCCGGCGGCCGCTCTTCGGCACTGATCCGATCGCCTTCGCCTGCCCCGTCGACGGCGGCGAGCCGATCATCGTCGACGTGTCGCTGTCGCGGGTCGCCCGCGGCAAGATCATGGCCGCCAAGCAGAAGGGCCAGCCGATCCCGGAAGGCTGGGCGCTCGACCGCGACGGCAATCCGACCACCGATGCCGCGGCCGCGCTCGCCGGCACGATGATTCCGCTCGGCGAGGCGAAGGGGACGGCGCTCGCCCTGATGGTCGAGCTGCTCTGCGCCGGCCTCACCGGTGCCAACTACGCCTATGAGCAGACCTCCTTCTTCGATGCCGAGGGCGGACCGCCGGCTTCCGGCCAGACCGTCATCGCCATCGACCCGACGATCTTCGGCGGCTCTGCGCTGGCGCGCTTTGCCGAGATGGCCTCGCAGATCGACGCGATGGAGGGCGCGCGCGTGCCGGGCTATCGCCGCCACGAGATGCGAATGAAGCTGGAGGCCGAAGGCATTCCGGCCGAGAACGACCTGTTGGACGAGATCCGCGCCATCGCGGCGCGATAGGCGACAGAAAAAAGAGCTTACTCCGAACCGTAGTCGACGCGGACCAGGAAAAGCCCGTCGGGCGGGGCGACCGCCGCGCAGGCCGCGCGGTCCGCCGCTTCGAGCGCCCGGCGCAGATCGTTCGCCTGCCAGGCGCCTTCGCCGACACGCTTCAGCGCCCCGACCATGGAGCGCACCTGATTGTGCAGGAACGAGCGCGCCGAGGCCCGCACCTCGATCAGGTCCCCGTCCCGGACGACGTCGAGCCGGTCGAGCGTCTTGACCGGGCTCTTCGCCTGGCACTGGACGGAGCGGAAGGTGGTGAAATCGTGCCTGCCGACAAGGATCTGCGCCGCATGCCGCATGGCGTCGGCGTCGAGCTTCTTCGGGACATGCCAGGCGCGTCCGCGCTCCAGCGCCGCCTGCGCCCTCCGGTTGAGGATGCGATAGCGGTAGTGCCGCGCGGTGGCCGAGAAACGGGCGTCGAAATCGTCGCCGACGACGCGGGCGGAGAGCACGGCGATCGTGTCGCCGGCGAGCTTGAGATGGGCGTTGAGCGCGGCGGCGACCTTCTCAGCCGCCCATGAGCGGTCGAGGTCGAGATGCGCCACCTGGCCGAGCGCGTGGACGCCGGCGTCGGTGCGCCCCGCGCCCCGCAGCGACACCGTCTCGCCGCTGAAGCGGAAGACTGCCTCCTCGATCGCCTGCTGCACGCTCGGCTGGCCGGCCTGGCGCTGCCAGCCCGCATAGGGGCTGCCGTCATATTCGATGTCGAGCCGGTAGCGCGGCATGTCCTATAACCGCGAGAAGGCCGGCGCATAGACGAGCAGGCCGGTGCTGGGGGCCTCGCTCCAGGCCAGCGCCTGCAGCGCGTCGCACTGGTAGTCGCTCGTGAATCCGGCCGCGCGCCCATGCGAATAGCCGAAGCGACCGTAATAGGCGGGATCGCCGAGCACGAGCGAGAGCATCTCGCCCTGTTGCCGCAGCACGCCATGGGCATGCTCGACCAGCGTGGTGCCGATACGGGTGCGCTGGCTGTCGGGGCGGATGGCGAGCGGGGCGAGCGCAACCGCCTCCGTCTCGCTTTTCCCGCCGACGATCCTCAGGCGCGAGAACAGCAGATGGCCGACCAGCTCGCCTTCATGGGTGGCGACGAGCTCCAGCACCGCATCGCCGTCGGCGACCAGCTCGTCGACCAGCCGCGCCTCGCCCTCGCCGGCAAAGGCTGCGATCTCGACCGCGCGGATCGCGTCGCGGTCGCTGTCCTCGGCCGGCCGGATCACCAATCCCCGGATCATGTCAGCACGTCTCCCTTGCCGAGCGTTGCGCCGCGCAGGAAATCGACTGCGTCCATCGCCTTGCGCCCGGCGCGCTGGAGACGGGTGGGCCGCACCGCGCCATCGGCGCAGGCGACCGCCAGGCGATCGTCGAGCAGCTCGCCCGGCCGGCCGTGGCCCGAAACGAGGCTGCTGCGCAGCACCTTGACCCGTTCCCCGGCCTGCATAGCGAACCAGGCGCCGGGCGCCGGCGAGAGGCCGCGTATATGGTTGTGGACATCGCCCGCCGGCCGGTTCCAGTCGATGCGGGTCTCCTCCTTGGCGATCTTGCTTGCATAGGAGCCGCCTTCCGCCGGCTGCGGCGTCAGTGAAAGCGTCCCGTCGGCAAGCTTCGCCAGCGCCTCGACCATGAGCGCCGCACCGACCTCCATCAGCCGGTCGTGCAGCTCGCCGGCGGTCGTGTCGGGCCCGATCGGCACGCGCCGCGTCAGGGCGACCGGGCCGGTGTCGAGCCCCTCGTCCATCTTCATGATCATCATGCCGGTTTCCGCGTCGCCGGCCATGATCGCCCGCTGGATCGGTGCAGCCCCCCGCCATCGCGGCAGCAGCGAGGCATGGCCGTTGAAGGCGCCGTGGCGGGTTCCCGCCAGGATCGGAAGCGGCAGCAGCAGTCCGTAGGCGACGACGACCGCGACATCGGCGTCGAGCGCGCGGAACGCCGCCTGCTCGGCCTCGCCCTTGAGGCTTGCCGGGGTGCGCACCTCGATGCCGAGCTCGTCGGCGAGCGCATGGACGGCCGACTTCGTCAGCTCCAGCCCCCGCCGTCCGGCGGCGCGCGGCGGCTGCGAATAGACGGCCGCCACCTCGTGCCCCGCCTCTGCAATCGAGCGCAACGTCGCCGCGGCGAAGGGCGGCGTTCCCATGAAGATGACGCGCAAGGGCATGCCAAGCCGGGTCCCTGGTCTGACGGACCACCGCTTCAAGGCCTTTCCGCCTGCAAGGTCAAGTGCGGGCACTGTTTGCATTCGCCGTCGCGGCACATAGATATGCACCACGCGACCGGTGCCGCCATGGGCCGGCCGGCGGCAGTATCGGAGTTGATATGTCGAACGAAAATCTCATGCATGCGACCACCATCGTCACCGTGCGCAAGGGCGGCAAGGTGGTGATCGCCGGCGACGGCCAGGTCAGCCTCGGCCAGACCGTCATCAAGGGCAATGCCCGCAAGGTGCGCCGGCTCGGCAAGGGCAATGTGATCGCCGGCTTCGCCGGAGCCACGGCCGATGCCTTCACCCTGCTCGAACGGCTGGAATCGAAGCTCGAGCAATATCCCGACCAGTTGACCCGCGCCTGCGTCGAGCTCGCCAAGGACTGGCGCACCGACCGCTACCTGCGCCGGCTGGAGGCGATGATGGCGGTGGCCGACAAGGACGTGTCGCTGGTGCTGACCGGCACCGGCGACGTGCTGGAGCCTGAGCGCGGTCTGGTCGCGATCGGCTCCGGCGGCAATTACGC